>NZ_BAACAP010000192.1:0-68078 GCF_045865695.1 Scytonema hankhaensis NUACC26 | reverse complement strand
GATAATCGCCCCGCTTATCACCTTGAAGAAGTGCGATCGCTTTTTGCATCAGTTGAATTTCCCACCGTCCCAACTCCCCGTACACGAAGATATGCATTAAACCACTAGGGGCTAACTTCTTCGCCAAAGATTGAATTCCACGGATAGGATCGGGTAAGTGGTGAAGTACGCCCACGCAATTAATCAAATCAAACTCACCCGGTAACTGTTCCACATCATACAAACTCAGGTGATGAAACTCCACACGATTTGCACCAGAACGCTGACAGCGCTCTTTCGCCACTGCTAAAGCATTAGCACTGAGATCCATACCGACAACACGAGCATGAGGGTTGAGGTGAACGAGATACTCAGTTCCCACCCCCGTACCACAACCAGCATCCAAGATGCGGATATCCTGCTTGTCAGGTTTTTTACCAGTACAAAAGTTATAAGCAGCCAACCAATTCCAACGCCAATTGTAACCAGGAGGCGGTTCGTCTAATAATGGTTCGGGAGGGAAAGGGTAGGTGTTGTAAAGTTTGGCGACAGCAGCGCTAATCGTTTGAGAATCGGACATTTTGTGGAGCAGAATTACAGCATTTCTTAATGTAGCGGAATTTGGGATTGGGGATTGGGGATTGGGGATTAGGGATTGGGGACTGGGAATGTCCAAGAATTTGAAACTCCCTTAGTACTTCTTTAATTCTGTCTACCTTGTCTCCCCAGTCCCCAATCCCCAATATTTGCAATAATTCTTTACATAAGTTCAATGAGTTCTCAGAGAGCTTAGAGCGACTGCTTTAGAGTTTGATACAAAAGAACTAGAATTTATACACACTTCTTAATAAAGCACCAGAAAAACCGCAAAACGTTCTAATCTAAAAGCTGACTGGGTTAATTTTTTCTGGCAGTCTTTAAGGCGGCATTCTTTAGGCATAAAAACACGCCCGTGTCAAGCCTAGAGCAACCCAGACTTAACACAAGAAAAAATATAATGGGAGTTTTACAAATCCGATGAGTGTTAAGGCAAGTGGTGGAAGCTCAGTTGCGCGTCCGCAACTATATCAAACCCTAGCTGTATCAACAATTTCCCAAGCAGAGCAGCAAGATCGCTTTCTGGGTGCTGGGGAACTTAATGAACTGGCAAATTATTTTGCATCGGGTGTTAAGCGTCTAGAAATCGCTCAGACCCTCACGGAAAATTCCGAGATTATTGTTTCTCGCGCTGCTAACCGGATTTTCGTTGGTGGTTCGCCAATGTCTTTCTTAGAAAAGCCAAGGGAACCCGAACTGGCGGCAGTAGCCGCATCGGCGGATACGAGAGAAGCTATGAGGTTGGGAACCGTCACCTATGTTGAATCGCGTGGTGGTTTCTTAGAAAACTTACGCTCTATCTTTAACTCCGCACCCGGTGCTCCAGTACCTCCGGGTTTCAGACCCATCAACGTTGCGCGTTACGGTCCGGCAAACATGGCAAAAAGTTTGCGGGACTTATCGTGGTTTTTGCGCTACGTAACTTATGCAATTGTGGCTGGCGATCCCAACATTATTGCTGTCAATACCCGTGGTTTGCGAGAAATTATTGAAAACGCTTGTTCTGGTGAAGCGACAATTGTGGCTTTGCAGGAAATGAAATTTGCAGCGCTTTCATATTTCCGCAGAAGTCCAGAAGGTACAGACATTGTGTCTCAGTACATGGATGTTTTGATTACAGAATTCAAAGCACCCAGCCCTTCTAATAAATTGCGCCAACGTCCTTCTAGCGACCAACAGGGTCTGGAACTGCCACAAATTTACTTTAATGCGGCAGAACGGCGTCCTAAGTTTGTGATGAAGCCCGGATTGTCAGCGACAGAAAAAACCGAAGTCGTGAAAGCGGCTTATCGGCAAATTTTTGAGCGTGATATTACTCGTGCTTACGGTCAGTCCATTTCTTACCTAGAGTCTCAGGTGAAAAATGGAACTATCTCAATGAAGGAGTTTGTTCGCCGCCTGGGCAAATCTCCTCTTTATCAAAAACAGTTTTTCCTCCCCTTTATTAACAGCCGCGCCTTAGAACTTGCTTTCCGTCACTTTTTAGGACGAGGACCGAGTAGCAGAGAAGAAGTACAAAAGTACTTTGATATCGTTTCTAGAGGCGGTCTATCGGCACTGATCGATGCTTTGGTAGATTCTGAGGAATACGGCGATTACTTTGGTGAAGAAACAGTACCGTACCTCCGGGGTCTGGGTCAGGAAGCCCAAGAATGTCGCAACTGGGGACCTCAGCAAGACCTGTTTAACTACAGCGCACCTTTCCGCAAAGTTCCTCAGTTCATTACGCTGTTCGCTGACTACGAACAACCACTCCCCGACCAGCATCCATACGGTTCTGGTAACGACCCATTGGAAATTCAGTTTGGGGCAATTTTCCCGAAAGAAACTCGGAACCCAAGCAATCGTCCTGCACCTTTTGGTAAAGATACCAAACGCATCCTGATTCACTCTGGACCCGGTATCAACAACCAAAATAGCAATCCGAACGCAAGAGGTGAATTCCCCGGTACTCTGGGACCCAAGGTATTTCGTTTGGATCAGCTACCCGGTACAAAAGGTAGAAAAGCACCCACAGGAACGAGTGTTAAGTTCTCGGAAAGCTCTACTCAAGCGCTGATTCGAGGTGCTTACCTGCAAGTGTTTGGTCGCGATGTTTACGAAGGTCAGCGTCTGAAAGTCTCGGAAATTAAGCTGGAAAACGGTGAAATTTCCGTGCGGGAGTTTATCCGCGCCTTGGCTAAGTCGGACTTGTTCCGCAAGATGTACTGGACTTCTCTGTATGTATGTAAGGCGATTGAGTACATCCACCGTCGCTTGTTAGGTCGTCCTACTTACGGTCGTCAAGAAAATAACAAGTACTTTGATATTGCCTCGAAGAAAGGTTTCTATGCTGTCGTCGATGCCATTATCGATAGCCAAGAGTATAGCGAGGCATTTGGTGAAGATACTGTTCCCTACGAACGTTATCTAACTCCCAACGGTGTTTCTTTACGGAAATTACGTGTTGGTAGCATTGGCGAAGATATTGGGATCAGGGTTGACAAGGAAGAAACCCCACGCTTTGTGGAACTGGGTGCTGTTACACAAATGCGGACAGAACCAGATATTCAGTTCCGCATTAACCAAGGTGTTACCAAGAAGCGCGAGCAAACGAAAGTCTTTAAGTTGGTGGCAGACACTAGCGATAAAGTAGCAGTAGAAACGATTATCGGTGGGGCATACCGCCAGATTTTCGAGCGCAATATTGAGCCTTATATCGCTCAAAACGAATTCTCAGCTTTGGAAAGCAGGTTGGGTAACGGGGAAATTTCTGTTAAGGAATTTATTGAAGGTTTGGGGAATTCCAATCTTTACCTGAAAGAGTTTTATACTCCTTACCCCAATACTAAGGTAATTGAACTAGGAACCAAGCATTTCCTGGGAAGAGCACCGCTTGACCAAGCGGAAATTCGCAAGTACAACCAAATCTTGGCAACTCAAGGTTTGCGTGCGTTTATTAGTGTAATGGTGAACTCTCAGGAGTACTTGCAAGCTTTTGGTGAGGATACAGTACCATACAACCGCTTCCCAACCTTACCTGCAGCTAACTTCCCGAATACGCAGAAACTGTACAACCAGTTAACTAAGCAAACTAAGGATGTCGTTATCCCCAGCTTTGAACCAGTACAGCCACGTATCGATAGCGACAAGACACCGATTTTAGCGAAAGCGATCGCAGATTTGGCAGCGAAAGGTCGTGAAATCGACAAGAGCAAGCCATTGTTTATTGAACTGGGTCGTTCCTATAACGATGGACGCGGACAGTCTGTAGAAGTTGGTGTAGGTACAACTCGCCGCAAACCAGCACGCATTTACCGATTTACACTGGGTACAACCCAAGCGGAAATACAGCAGGTAATTAATGCGATTTACATTCAGGTAATGGATGTGTTTAGCGGTCAAGTTCCCGTTTACTTCCGTCGGACTGACTTAGAAAGCCGATTGCGGAATGGTGAAATTTCTGTACGAGAGTTCGTGCGCGAACTAGCAAGTTCAGAAATTTATCGCAAGCGCTTCTACACCCCCTATCCCAACACCAAAGTTATTGAGTTCCTCTTCCGTCACATTTTGGGACGCGCACCAGCAACCCAGGCGGAAATTCGTCAGTACAACAAACTGCTAGCTGATGGTGGTTTGAAAGCTGCTGTAGAGGCAATAGTCAATAGCGCTGAGTACTCTCGGTTCTTTGGTGAGGACGTAGTTCCTTATCCACGCTACCCATCCTTACCTGCAGGTAACTACCTGGGCAGTGTGAAGGCTGCTGCTGACTTAGTGAAGCAATCTTGGTCTAGCCTGTCTCCCGCTGTGCTGACAGGACGGTCTAACTGGCGCTAGGGACAAGGCAGAGGGTCAGATCCCCGACTTCTTTGAGAAGTTGGGGTGCCACCTCTCACAATCAATGCAAGGCGTAGGGTGGGCATTGCCCTATCTCTTGTTCCCATGCCCCAATCTCTTGTTCCCAGGCAGAGCCTGGGAATACAGACCGTGAGGCTCTGCCTCGCGCAAGAAGAAAGCTGAGTACAGGAGGCGGAGCCTCTGTGAAGGCATTCCTAAGCGGAGCCTGGGAACGAGGTGAGTGCCCAATACCCAAGTCATGACTAAAAACTCATGGCTCAATTTGCTATTGCAACAATTCTTAATAGTTTGCTCAGAATCGAGTCACAATAGCGAACATGAAAAAAAATATTACAAACTATTAAGAAGAGTCATAATTGCGCAACAGAATGCCCGAAAATAAATCCGGAAGGTAGATGAGTAAGAAAGCTTGTGTACGACTTGCGACACAAGTCAACTCTGTCCGCCAAAGTCAAAGTCACACCAGTTTAACTAAAGTTCTGGTTTCATTAGTTCTGGAGGAATCCATTAATGAGTATTGTCACGAAGTCCATCGTGAATGCTGATGCAGAAGCTCGTTATCTCAGCCAAGCTGGCGATCAGTTGTTCCAAAAGCGCCCCGACGTTGTTTCTCCTGGTGGCAATGCTTACGGTCAAGAAATGACCGCAACCTGCTTGCGCGACCTAGATTACTACCTCCGTCTAGTTACCTACGGTGTGGTAGCTGGTGATGTAACACCTATCGAAGAAATCGGTGTTGTAGGCGTCCGTGAAATGTACAAGTCTCTCGGTACTCCTATCGAAGCTGTTTCGGAAGGTATTCGCGGTCTCAAGAACGTTGCTGCTACTTTATTGTCTTCTGAAGATGCAGCAGAAGCTAGCTCTTACTTCGATTACCTAGCTGGCGCTTTGCAGTAGGTGAAGTTGTTTCCCGACTCAAACAAGAAGTATTGCAATACAGTTGGACATAAGGAATTAACAACATGGCTCAAGACGCAATTACCTCTGTCATTAATACAGCAGACGTTCAAGGTAAGTATTTGGACACTGGTGCTCTAGAAAAACTCAGAGCTTATTTTGGAACTGGTGAACTGCGTGTACGTGCAGCTACCACCATTGCTGCTAACGCATCCGCAATTATCAAAGAAGCTGTGGCTAAGTCCCTGCTTTACTCTGATATCACCCGTCCCGGCGGTAATATGTACACCACACGTCGCTATGCTGCTTGTATCCGCGACTTGGATTACTACCTCCGCTATGCTACCTACGCTATGTTGGCTGGCGACCCATCTATCCTAGATGAGCGCGTACTCAACGGTTTGAAAGAAACCTACAACTCCTTGGGAGTACCTGTTGGTGCTACCGTACAAGCTATCCAAGCAATCAAGGAAGTGACTGCTAGCTTGGTAGGTCCTGATGCTGGTAAGGAAATGGGCGTTTACTTAGACTACATTTCCTCTGGCTTAAGCTAGGAAACAGTTTGCGCTTAAGAATTTAGGTGCGGCAACTTTAAGGACTGGAAATCAATCGTGAGTGCTAGAGTGTTTGTGGCTTTTCGTAGTGCAAAGTGCTAGCGGTCTAGTATTGACGCCTGATTTCCAGCCTTTGAGTGATTTAAAGAAGAATTTGCACTCTATAGAATTTTTGAGATAAAAAAGTTTTCACGTTCACTACAGGAGATCGAAAACAATGTCACGGACATTTAAAATTACTGCTTGCGTACCTAGCCAAACCCGAATTCGCACTCAGCGCGAACTGCAAAACACTTACTTCACAAAGCTAGTTCCCTACGAAAACTGGTTCCGCGAACAACAAAGAATTCAAAAAATGGGTGGCAAAATCGTTAAGGTTGAACTTGCTACTGGTAAGCAAGGTGCTAACACTGGTTTGCTATAATTCCTATCAACTCAAACAATTTGTAGGGAGTTGTCAAGAGGTCAAGAAGACCTCTTTTTTGTTTATTGATAATTTGAAATCCTACCTTTTCCAAAACTCGAACTGCATCTAAATGATTCACACCAGGAAGTCGAGGCACAGCTTACACCTGGAACTCAATCTCACGAATTTCTGCGTCATGCAATCGCTCTTCAAGGGCTGCCATATATTCCCGGAGCGCGTCCTGAATATTGGCTAATGCTTCTTCCTCTGTATCTCCTTGCGACCAACAGCCAGGAAGTGCTGGTACAGAAATGCTGAAGCCCTCTTCTGAACGGTAAAGTGCTACTTTGTATTTCATCACTACCTCTTGTTAAAAGACATGATTCCAGAGTAGCTTAGGATTTACGCTGTAGCGGTTCTTAGTTAGCTGCAATACATTGATAAATCTCTTGTAGAACGCAGAGCAATACTGCAAGGGATAAGAATTTTTGTAGGTTGGGCTTTCCCCGTGGGGAAACCCAACAAATGTCTGTAAATGTTGGGTTTCGTTCCTCAACCCAACCTACGTGTTTTTGTATTTTTAGGCAAAACCCGTCAAGTATTGGAACGGAGAGCAGAAGCGATTATTCTGAGCGTAAGGCTTTGACTGGATCGAGATGGCTGGCTCGCAACGCAGGGGGTAAGCCAGCTCCTACTCCTACTAGTAGTGCCGATCCCAATGCTATTGCTGCAATCTTGTTGTCAAACTGATAGGGCAAGTTAAAAGTGTTGGTAACCACAATCGTCAATCCATGCACTACCCCAAGACCCACTGTTCCTCCGACAAGACTCAAAAGTGCAGCTTCCAAAATAAATTGCAGCATGATTTCTTGCTGGGTTGCTCCCAAAGCTCGTCTCAAACCAATTTCAGTGGTTCGTTCCGTCACCGAGGCAATCATAATATTCGCAATTCCAACACCGCCAACCAGCAATGCGATCGCACCCACCACAGTCAGCCCCTTGGACGCCATCTCAAGAGTTTGCTGCTGCTGTAGGAGATCTGAGACATTGTTCCAAAACTTAAATTTTTGACCGGGGAATCGCTTCTGCAGTAGTTCTTTAGCTTGCTGGCTCAAATCTTCTATGTCTTCGAGTTTGTAGGGACGCATTTGAATGCTACCAATGTCGCGGCTACCGGTCAGGGCATTGTAAACAGACATCGGTACATATAGCTGACCTGCCGGGGGTGCATTTACGTCTAGAGTAGCGGTTACCACCCCCACAACGGTATAAGGTCTGTTCCCAGCATAAATCATCTTACCTACAGCCGTTTGCCTATCGAACAGTTGTTCTGCCAACAATTGATCGATAACAGCCACAGGGCGGTAGCTAGCAAAATCTTTAGCCGTAAAGAATCGCCCCGACACTAATGCTTTTCCTGAAGTCAGCAAAAAATCTTGAGAAACAGGTGACATGGGCGGAGCAAACTCCTTGTCCTGAAATATAGTTGGCGTAGGACCAGCCCAATTAAAAGAACCGATCGCCCGCAAGCCCACCATCCGTTCGCGTAAGAATTCCATGTCTTCCAACTTGAGTTGGGTACTACGACCACCATCCCTATTGGGGTATACTGAAACCAGAGGTGCGCCTCGCTTTGCCAGCTCCTGAGCGACCGCAGCCCGACTGATGTTACCGACTTGAAGCGTAGCGCTGACAGCAGCTACACCCATAAACACCCCTAAAGTTGTCAGTGTAGAACGCAAAGGGTTACTACCTAAGGAGCGAAAGGTGATATCCAGTAAGTCTAAAGGTGAAAGACCCATAACAATCGCTTTACTTCAAGTTTTGACTGGTGTTCCTGGCTTTAATTGCGACTGGGAGGGTGGCACTATGACCTGTTCGCCAGCACGCAAACCAGAAGTGACTTCTATGGTCACTAAGCCCTCCAATCCGAGGTTGATGGTTCGTTTTTGGGCTTTATTTTGACTATCCCGAACCCATACAAAGGGATGCGTGTCAGAGCGTTGAATAGCTTCTGTTTCTAAAACAACTACGTTTTGTCGTTGCTCTAAAACAATCTCAACATTCACCCGGCTACCTGGGATCAGCGTGCGAGTTGGGGTATCAAGCCGCACGATTGCAGGGACTGTTGCTTGAGTGGATTGGTTTTGACTGCCGCCCTCCTGTTTCTGGATGTCTTCAGGTGTAAGTGCTTGTGGATACAAACTTTGTACGTAGCCAGTGAATGTTTGTGGATTAGGTCCGATCGCACTAACACGGGTCACTTGGTTGACTCGAACTCGACTAGCGTTGAGGGTAGAAAGCTGGAGCTTTACCCGTACTTGCTTGGGGTCACCCAGGGTAAGCAGGTTAGTGCGTAACTCAACCCCATCACCGTTCTTAACATTAACACCCAAAACTACGCCATCCAGTGGTGCAGTCACAGTGGCGTCTTGGAGTTGCTGCTGAATAACTTGGCGATCCAACTTAAGACTTTGTAGTTCAAAAGTGGTTTCACCCGCTTCTTGTTGAGCATCTCGCAGGTTAGCCCGAGCTTCGCGGACTTTGTCTTCCTGCGCTAGGAAGAGTTGTCTTGCAATAGCTCCTTCTGTCATCAAGGGAGTTAGTTTCTGGAGTTCCCGTTCCTCAGCTATTAGCTTTTCCTGAGACTCAGTAATTTTCTGCTGGCTGCGTGTCAGCTTGAGTTTCTCTTGCTCAATTTTCAACTGTTGCTTGGCAAGAGCAATCTTTCGCTCGGGGTAGCGCAGAGTCAGTAGGACTTGACCAGCCCTGACGTTCTCCCCTGGCTTGACCAGTACCCGATCCACTGCACCCTCTGTTGGGGACTTGAGAACCCGTTGTTCGCGTAGTTCAACAGTACCACTCTCTGTGACTGTGGTTTCAACATTGTCTCGCTGTACAGTAAGCAAGCGTACTGCCACTGGCTCGGGAGGTTGATTCATAACTAGGAAATAAGTCAGCCAGCCGCTGACACCGACAAAAGCCAGAGCAATTGGCCAAACTAGCCATTGAACTCCGGTTTTCAATTGATTTTTTTCCTTATGCCAGATCGCCATCGCTTCATCCTGTCAGTTTGCAGTTCACTACAAGAGAGTGCAGCCCAAGGCGCTCACCTCACGTCAATGTCAACTCATCATGAGAAAATCCCACAACCACACATGAAAAAGGAATATCCCCCACTCCCTACTCCCTTCCCTACTCCCTACTCCCTTCGAGATCGAACACGACAAGGCGACTGTTGTGCAAAACGCAACGAAAATTTGAACTGAGATAATTTCTGAACTGAGAGTAGTAATCAAGCCACCAAAAGGCTGGCCATCCGATGACCATATAGCTAGCTTCCGCTTGACGCATTCGTTCCATTTCCCGGATAGCAGTTTGGTCATCAGGTGGGGCTCCCCAGTACTGACCTTCATGTTCGAGGAAGGGAAGAGCATGAAATTCTGGAAAAATTTCTGCACCCCATTGATTTTCATCAGCCAAAATAAAACGCTTCCCTGTAGGAATCACGGCTGCAATCTCCCGAATGGCAATTCGCAGCCGTTCCGACCAGCTCAGATTAAGTTTGGGTACAAGCCCAGACGTGAACTCACTGCGGCGCAGACTTATGTGCAACAGGCGCTCTGCAAGCCAGCGACGATAGGATGCATCTTCTGCACGCGGCGACTCCAGTAAATAAGCGATCGCATCAGTACGTTCTGCCATCACAGCCAGCGCTCCTGTTCCACTAAGGGAGTGGAAGCTAGCCTGAGAATCCTGTTCAACGTGAAACCGGACTTGAGCCAGTTCTTTAGCAATAAAGAAGAAATCGAATTGCGTTGCCATCCGCAAGTATAAGTTCAAGTCTAGCAAGTACTTGGAGTGCGTTATGTCGAATGCCCCAATCGCTCTTAGCGCACAAGCGCGAAACATGACCGCTGAGGTACGCAAAACCCATTTTCGCCCATTAACAATTTGATGGATGAACTCTAAACCGGACACTAGCCCTTCTGGTAACTTATCGGAAAGTTCTGTACCTCTCACCTGTAGTGTAGCATCGTTAATGTCAATAAATTCAGCTAGACCAGCCGAGAGACCAGCACGAGAATGGCTGTCCAATGCTAGGACAGATTCGTGGATGAAGTTGGGCAGCAATAGGTCATCGTCCGACAAAATGCTCAGATAGGGGCTAGAGTTTAGCTCAACAGTTCGCTGCCAATTGCCAAATATTCCTATATTGGTTTCGTTACGTACATAAGTGATTCGCGAATCTTCAAATGAGCGTATAACGGCTTCTGTATCATCGCTAGAAGCATTATCTAACACAAGAACTTGAAAATCTGGATAGTCCTGTGCCAGTACGCTTTGAAGACTCGTTTTGAGTAACTTCGAGCGATTGTAGGTTGGAATTGCTATGGTAACTTTGGTTTTAGGTGTCATGCGTGTTTCTACCCATCTCTATTTCGTAATCACGCCCGATAGTATCAAGCTGGTAACCGCAAATCAAACACAACCAAGCGATCGGAATCTAAAACACAGCGAAACTTGGTACGTAGATAGCAAGCGAATTCTGTATAGTAGTCAAACCACCAAAAAGCTGGCAATCCAAACACAATAAAACTTGCGCCTGTGCAGTGTAGTTGCTCGAACTCCTTAATGGCAACGGCATCATCTGGTGGTGGTCCCCAATACATACCATCTTTCTCTAGAAAGGGGATTGATTGGCTATTCTCAAGTAGTTGCCCATTCCATCCCCATTGATTCATATCAACTAAAATGTAGTTTTGTCCTGGTGGAATTAAGGGTTCGAGTTCCTGTCCCAATTCGACCATACGCTGGGCATGACCATAGCCAGAACCTTGCCAGTGTTCAGAAGCATCTTCAATTTGAATGCCCTGTTCTTGTAAAAACTTACGCAGGAGTGTCACTTCATAGTGATGTTGGTTAACTTGCCAGCGATAAGTAGTTTTGCTAGTGCCATTTTTACCATGAATGCGATATAATGCTTGATGCTCAACAATGCGCTTGATGCTGCCAAAAAACGGAGCAAGAATTGCTAAGTAGGAATCCGCGTTGATTCGGTAGTGAATCTCGGGCATAGGCAAAATCCTTTCTAAATAGCTACGTGCCCAAGCATTGCCGCTGGTAGGAGAGAAGACATGACCTTCTACACCACCTTTAAGCTGTGCATCACGCAAATCACCTTCTGGCAAAGGTTTTTCAGGAAATAACTTGCCCAGCGCTCGGCCATGAACATCAATGGTAGACAAAGGCCAATGTACCTTAACGGCGTTTGGATCGCGCAGTAAATCAACTGCTTTTTCAATGGCACTCGGTAGCAACACATCATCTGCATCTAAGAAGCAGACAATCTCACCACGACTGACGGCAAAACCAGCATTGAATGCTGACCCCTGCCCACCATTTTCCTTTAAAACAGGAATAATTCGTTTTTTATAATTGGCAATAATTTGTTGTGAGCCATCTGTTGAGCCATCATCGACTACGATCGCTTCTATAGGCTCATAGGTTTGATTCAAAGCACTTTCAATCGCCTCAGGTAGAAAATGCCCGTAGTTGTAGTTGTTGATAATAATACTGGCTAAAGGTTTTTCCATTAGCGTAAGTCAAATACAATTAAACAGTCATTTTGTAATACACAGGGAAACTTTTGGCGCAAATAATCGTGAAATCCGATATAATATTCCAGCCACCAAAAAGTGTGCAACAGAAAAACAATCGCGCTGGCACCAGTTTGGTGTATTCGCTCAAATTCTCGAATAGCCATGCCGTCATCTGTTGGAAGTCCCCAATACTGTCCGTTGTGTTCGGTAAAGGGTATAGTCCGAAAGCCCTCGATAATTTCATTACCATTTAGCCAATCTTCATCGACTAAAATAAAGGGTTCCTCCGGAGGTATCAAAGCTTTAAGTTCCTCCATGCTCGCATAAAGTTGACCGATACGATTCCGCTCCATAGCAAAATCCAGATCTGCTGTCACCTGAACTAAATTCCACTTTTTTGGAATGCGTTCGAGCTCCGAAGCCGCTCGTTCGAGATCCCATCTCATGAAGAAATAGCCGAGATCTTCACGATGGGGAGGAAAAGGATGCCAGAAATGAACAACAGACTTCGGTTCAAACACAACCGGAATTTTGGCATTATATAAAGCCAAACTAGAATCGATCCAATCTAGATAAGTAACCTCTTCATCAAAAGGAGCAACTCGGTCAAAAACGCTTCGGCGAAAGAGCTGACAGTGCGCTTCCCCAGACAGTTCTATCGTCCGGCGATGCTCCCCTTTATCAAGTTGTCGATCGTCTGTAAGCGGAAGGATTTCATATTTGACTCCGTCAGTTGTTTGCACCGAGCGGATCTGACCCAGGTTTGAGTCCCAGTGAACTTTTGTCTCTCCCAATCGCCCCTCGATAATGCGCGGTATTGCGACATCAGCCGGATGCTCTTCGCATGCCGCAATGAGTTGAGATAGCCAGCCCTCCTCAACGATAACGTCACTCTCTATAAAGCACACAAAATCACTTTTGGCTTTTTGAATCACCAGGTTTCTTGACTGGTTAGGCATTAAGTAATGGTCTTTGTGGATAACTTCTACATGACTGCGTCCTTCTAGCACTTGTTTAATTTCCTGCCAATACACCTTGGGTGTGTTGCAGTCTACCACAATCATCTCAAATGGAATGTGAGTGTACTCAAAAATTCGCTGCAAAGATTCAGCAGCTAAGGAGAATTGTTCGCGAGGAAAGAATCCGATGGTTACTGTTGACATAGTGATACTTTATAAACTCAATGTATCGTTAACTCATAGCTGCTTCTAAAAGAGATGAAAGAACTTTATCTGAGTTAAAGTATTCCTCTGCTAACTGCCGTGCTGCATGCTGATGTCTTTCATAGTCAGCGTTGATGGCTTCTGTACCTTTTAATGCCTCCTTTTGGTCGCAAAAGGTTAAAATCCCTTCTCCTATCGGCAGCCAGTCACTCAAGCCTGTATCTTGAACTAGAACGGGTTTGCCAGAGGCAAGGTAACATACGCTGCGATCGCTAAACCAACCGCCCTTTGTAGCAACATAACCTTGTTTTGCAACTCCAAACTCAGCACGGGATTCTTGAACGAATGTCTGGTAAGACTCTGGCGTAAAGGACGCAATCCATCCGGGGAGGACTTCCCAGCCGTACTGGGATAGCTCATTGGGAAAACCGCCACTCAGTGCAATCCGAAACGATTGTTTTGTCAGTTGCGGTAGATCGATGAACTTTAGGAATTCTTTATCCTTATTGCCGTAGGTGACTCCCTCGTAGACCACCTCCCGATAACTGTGCCACTGCATAATCGAACTGAAGTGGGTGGAGTTATCGTTTTCAGTCACTGACCAGTAAGACAATGCTACTGGAGGTAATGTCAAGAGCCAATGCCTACCAATTGTGGGGATGAGACAGTCTGCTGCACCAATGCGCTGCCCGATTGTGAAGAGGCGATCGCAACGTTCGATGGTGTTGATTAATTCCCCATGACCGCAAGCAATGTTAATCTGAGTGAAACCAGGATCTGCATCAATATAAATGCGACGCTTCGGCAATTCATATTCCTCTCTCCAGAGAGAAATTGGTGAGCCACGGACAATCATGAGATCGGCTTGGGAACAAACGTCCCTAAACTCATCAACCTCCATCCCAACTGAGCGATCGCCAGCCCGGTAAATCCATTGGTTTTCAAAGCCAAGGGGTTTCAAGCAGTTGCTCAGATAATTGGTGGGATAGTCCAATTCCGTTGTGAGTTGCTCGCTCTCCCAGTTGTAAACCCACGACTCGAGTCCACATTCTTCCAAATAAAAAACATTATGCCCAAGCGATCGCAAACCCAAAAGGTACTGTAGGTCAGACCAGGCATTGCCACCTATAGGAAAACGACCGATAGCACTAGCGAAAATGACATTCATCTTACCTCAACCCTCCTTAACTCGTCGCGAGCATACATTGCTGTCTCTAATAGTCGAGGTAGCACCACTTTGTAACTAAAGGTTTGCTCGGCTATTTCCCTTGCTGCCAAGCAATGCGCCGGATAATCAGCATTGACGCGCTCTATGCAATCGACTGCTTCTTTTAAGGAGGAAAAAGCCAGCACGCCGCAACCCGTCCGCAACCAGTCACTAAATCCGGTATCTTGTAAGATGACCGGGCGACCAGCAGCGAGATAGCAAACACTGCGATCGCTAAACCAACCGCTGCGAGTTTTGACATAAGCTTGTTTGGCAACGCTAAATTCTCCCCGAGAGCCAGTAATGTAAGTGCTGTATGTTGAGAGGTTAGCGCTAATTTCCCAGGCATCTCGAACTAACCAGCCTGCTGTCTGTAGAGACTTCGTAATCTCTGCTATTTCTGTATCCTTGCCCGAAAGAGCGAGTTCGAGTTTCTGGGTACAGTAGCTTGGGAGTTCCAGCAAGCGCATAAATTCCTCATCTTTCTGTCCGTAGCATTCACCCTTGTATATAGTTTTACCATAAGCACTCCAATTGGCGATCGTAGTGAATGGTGCGTTTGCCCGCTCTTCACAACCCTGTTCTGGAGTCAGTACGGAGCTTCTCCAGATTTCTGGCACAACAGGCGGTACAGTAGGGAGCCATTCAATACCATCACTGGGAATGCTGCAATTGCGTTGTTTGATATTAGCGCCATAAGTAAAGTAGGCGTGGTAGTCATTGCGACCCTCGGCAGCAAACTGCCCTATTTGCGTAAAGAATGGGTCCATGTCGATAAGTACCCGGCGCTTACAGAGCAGAAATTCAGGTAGCCAGCAAACTCCACCGATATTCAATAGCAAATCCGCCGTCTCGAGCATTCCCTCTACCTCTTGCCAATCAGCACCATAGACGGTTCCCGTGTCCCTATTCACATAGCACACAATGGCATTCACGCCATAAGTATTTATGAGTGTCTGTACTGCATGAAGACCAACGAGTGGAGCGTCACTGTAATCGCGGTTTATCGGGTTATAGCAGGATTGAGACCAGCCGCTTTCCTCCAGGTATAGGACTTCATGTCCCAAATAATGTAACCCTAACAAATAGTGGAAGTAGGCCAAAATATTACCTGCCAATGGATGTCGGATCGTATATCCACAAACAACAATGCGTGCCATGCTTAAAACCCCGCTCGCTCCATAAGACTGCCAATCACCTTCTCTGCTGCAAAGTACTCCGAGGCAATTTCGCGAGCTGCTTGGCAATTGCCTTCGTAATCGCTTTCGATCGCGTCAAGCGCCGTCAAAAT
Source organism: Scytonema hankhaensis NUACC26 (assembly GCF_045865695.1). Classification (NCBI taxonomy): domain Bacteria; kingdom Bacillati; phylum Cyanobacteriota; class Cyanophyceae; order Nostocales; family Scytonemataceae; genus Scytonema; species Scytonema hankhaensis. The sequence goes on along the minus strand of NZ_BAACAP010000192.1, from coordinate 52,544 downwards.
ATCCTCTATAGTGTTAAAGGCAAAAAGTCCTCTACCCGTTGGCAGATATTTGCTGAATCCTGTTTCCTGAGTAATGACAGGACGACCAGCTGCTAGATAGCAGGCAGAGCGATCGCTAAACCAGCCGCTTAAGAGGCGCGTATATTGCTCCTTTGCCACCGTGAACTCCCCACGCGATCGCTGGATATAAGTGCGATAATTATTCATATCTTGAGAGAGTTCCACAGCGTCTACCTGACTCCAACCGTGCTTCTGAAGCAGGCATCGCACGTTCTCTCTTTCATCCTCACTCACATTCGCAGCCATCTCAAATCGCAATGGACGCTGTTGGGGAAGATCGAGAAATTTTTCTAATTCACGCGCCTTGCGCCAGTAGTAAGTTTTGCCTTGATAAGTAATGTCCTTCCCCTTGTTATTCCAAGTGGCGATAGTGTTGTAAGCAATTCCTGGTGGGGGATTTGAAGTTTCCCACAGATCCAGCATTACGGGTTGACGGGTCGGTAGCCACTGAAACTGCCCGACAGGAACACCACAGTCTGGTGCTCCTAGATTTTCCCCAAAACTGAAATGGGTATCGTGAGCGGACAGATGAGCAATGAGTTTTTTGTCGTCCTGAGCCACCCGAATTTGAGAGGCAACCGGATCGGATTCCACATAAATGCGGCGGTGGCAAGCCAAATGCTCGTCGCGGATTTCCTGGTCACCCGTTACGTTCAAGAAGGCGTCTGCTTCCTTATATAATTGTAAAATTTGGGCTTCAGTCATCCCATAACATTCACCCCCCAGATAGTCGCGAAATGCCCAGCGATCCTTAAAGCCATACGCCTCTAAAAGGGGGGCAATCTGCTGGATATTCTCAGTAGCATCTGGAGAAAGGTCGTTGATACGGGGATTGTAAATCCAACGCCATGAATCTTCTATATAATAAGCGTCATACCCCAGGCGACGAAGCCCTAATAAGTAGTGGAGGAACTGGTAAGTCACTCCTGCCAGGGGATACCAAAATAGAATACCAAAAACTATAATTTTTCCCTTACTAGGGCGTTTATACTTCACGGTCAGCACCTCCTGCATCTAACTGACGAATGATACGGGCAGGATTGCCAGCCACAATGGTATACGGTGGCACATTCTGGGTGACAACAGACCGTGCTCCGACGATCGCCCCTTCTCCAATTGTGATGCCCGGTAGTACGCAGGCATCAAAACCGATCCAAACGTTACACCCAATAAGGATTGGTTGCGCTGGTACTCTTGCATCAATATGTCGGGGCGAACGAAATGGCAGAAGTTCTAGTTCGCGCTGCCGTTCTGTTGGGTCAAACGGTAACCGATAGGTGTCCATTAGCACAACATTCCAAGAGATGAGGGCATAATCGCCGATCTCGATCTGGGAATCACAGATAATCCTAGCTCCGTGGACAAGCGCATAGTTGCCCAAGCTGACTCGCCCACGCGGACCAACATCAAACATCGTTCCCAGATAGGTGGAAGCGCCGCGACCGTACTCTATCCCTATTGGTGCTTCACTGCGGTATAAATGAAAACTAAATGTAGTCTCAACGTAAGCAGTTTCATCAAGAATGACATTTTCTGGAATTGTGCCGGGATACCAATCCCAGGAGAGAGTGCGCGTAGAAACCATATCGCCGTTAGACCTCCCCAATAATCTGTGCCGGGTTACCCATAACTCGGCTGCGTGGCGGTACATCTCGGCTCACCATTGCACCCGCCTCCACGAGAGCACCCGCTCCAATATGGACTCCTTTTAAGATTGTGGCGTTCGGTCCGATCCAAACACCGTCCTCAATAACCACGGGTCGCTTGACGATTTCCGGTCGCGCTAAGGTCTTCCCCAAGGGCGAGCATGCTATTGCGTCAGCAATGCGTTCGGCAGGCGCAATTGGATGAAAGTCTGTATCAGTCAGTGTTGCATTCCATCCAATAACAACGTAGCTGCCAATACGAAGTTCTAACTCGCACAGGAGTACAGCATTTGTGAAGTAGCAGTAGTCGCCAATCTCGACCTGTCCCTTCTCACCAATATCGAAGTGGACGCCGTCCATGGTGCAGTGCTTGCCGATTATGAGTCCCCGTTCTCTATGGCTGTGGAATCGCTTGAACGCGAGATTGCCCATGACAACTGTATTTGAACCAATTTGGACATTTTCAGGAAAATTAAAAATCTTCTTAGAATCCGATTGATGATTGGCTAAGTCAGTCACCTTCTCTCTCCTGGTTTATGCTGATTCCGAATGAATTGTGGAGCGCCCGGATTGGATTTGGTGCAGGCGATAGTACAGCCCACGAGCTTTGAGCAATGTTTGATGGGTTCCGCTTTCCACGACTCGTCCTTGTTCCAACACTACGATCCGGTCTGCTCTTTGCACTGTCGAGAGGCGATGGGCAATAATGAATGTAGTCCGTCCTGCCATCAGTCGCTCTAATGCCTCTAGCAATAGAAACTCGGTTTGAGCATCTAGGGCTGAGGTGGGTTCATCCAGAATCAGTACTGGAGCATCCTTGAGCAGAGCACGGGCGATCGCTAACCGTTGCTTCTCTCCCCCTGAAAGCGTAGCACCGCGCTCGCCAATGACCGTGTCATAACCTTGGGGTAATCGTTGAATAAAATTATCCGCATTTGCAGCTTGAGCGGCGGCAATAATTGCTTCGCGGCTAGCACTAGTGCAGCCATAAGCAATGTTCTCAGCGATGGTTAGCGGCAGCAAAAATGGCTCCTGCAAAACTAGCGAAATCTGAGAGCGCAGACTTTTCAGTTGTACGCTGCGGATATTTACCCCATCAAAGAGGACTCGTCCGGACCAGGGATCGAAAAAACGGGGAATGAGGGAAACCAGCGTACTTTTACCAACTCCTGTCTCTCCTATCAACGCAATGGTTTCCCCTGGCTGTGCCTCCAAGGAAACGTCCTGGAGTACGGGTCTGCCTTGCTCGTAGCCGAAGGTGACTCCCTCTAGGCATACGTATCCCCTCGCTCTAACCGATCGTAAGAGCAGAGGGTTGGCACCAGGAACCTCCTGCACCTCATCTTTATTGTCCAAGACTGTTAGCACTCTACGAGCACTAGCTGCGGCTGCCGCAAAACCAGACGACATATAAGCCAGAGTCTCCATAGGCACATACAAGGAAGTGAGATAAGAAAGGAAGACCAGTAAAGAACCAATTGAGAGTGACCCATCCAGAACCTGGGAGCCGCCTACTAGCATGATAATTGCTGTTCCTACTGCCGTTACCCCACTCACCCCTACTTTGAATTGCATCTGGGCAAGAATAGCACGCAAATACGCTTGGAGTGCTTGGCGGGATAGGTAGCGAAAGCGCTCATCTTCATATGCTTCGCGACCAAATGCTTGAATAATCGGTAGCGCTGTTAAGGTCTGCTCGCTAAGCGCCATAATCTCGCCTTCAAATTGTTGATGCTGATAGGTTCGCTCAATCATGGGTTTGTTAAAAACCCAAATGAGTAACACAATCGGAGGAGCAACAAGCAGAGAGAACACTGAAAGTAGGCGATCGATTTGCCACATCACGGCGAACATGGCTACTAGGCTTACTAAGGAAGTGAGCACGGGCAGAAAAACTCCCATTGCCAGGTTCCGAATACAGATGCTGTCAGTCATAACTCGCCGGACGAGGTCTCCAGCGTGGTGTTGGTTATGAAACCTCAGGGAAAGATGCTGCAAGCGATCGAACAGTGCCGCTCCCAAGTCATAACTCATCTGACTCCCTACGCCTGCTCCCACATAATCCTGGAGTAGACGAACTCCCTCACCGGTCAAAAATAGCACAATTGTGGAACCGGCTAACCAACCGAGCAACTGAATGTCAGATTCAGCACCACTGAAGGTTTTGAACCAAACAATGGTATGTGGGAGGGATTGGTTGCCTAGGACGGAATCAACGATCAGCTTTAAAGGCCAGGGCTTGAGCACATTCAGCCCTACATTCATTAGCATGAGCAGCAGCACAAACACAAGTCCGCGCCAACGAACCAGGGCGTAGCGTGCCAGTCGCAGCCACCACTGTTTCATAGGACAACCTCCTGCTGCGGATCGGTAAACTGTAAGGAGTGCAAACGCTTGTAAAGACCAGAGGTTGCCAGCAACTCTTGGTGCGTTCCCATCTCCACAACCTTTCCCTGCTCCAGCACTACGATCCGATCTGCCCGGAGAATAGTCGAGAGCCGATGGGCAATGATGAAAACTGTCCGCCCTTGCATCAAGCGCTCTAAAGCTTCCAGCAGCAGTGTTTCAGTTTGAGCATCCAAAGCAGAAGTCGGTTCATCGAGAATCAGTACTGGCGCATCCAGTAGCAATGCCCGCGCGATCGCCAGCCGCTGTTTCTGTCCTCCGGACAAGATTGCTCCTCTTTCACTCAGAACGGTGTCATATCCCTGAGGCAGCTGACGGATGAAGTCGTCTGCTTTTGCCGCTTTGGCTGCTGCTACAATCTCCTCCTGGCTTGCTCCAGGACGCCCGTAGGCAATATTGTCTGCCACCGAAAGCGGCAGGAGAAACGGCTCCTGCAGCACTAGGGCTATTTGCGATCGCAGGCTTTTTAGTTGTATGCCTCGGACATCTGCCCCATCAAAGAGGACTCTTCCCTGCCAGGGGTCAAAAAAACGGGGAATTAGGGAGACCAAAGTACTCTTACCAGCACCGGTTGCGCCCACCAGAGCAATGGTTTCTCCCGGTCGAGCTTCCAGTGTAATATCTTGGAGGACGGGATAGCCCGGATTGTAACCAAAAGTCACTCCCTCCAGGCGTATATGTCCCCGCGCTCCTTTGGGACGATCGGGCAATGGTTTGGCTCCAGGAGCATCATGTACCCCATCTTTAGCATCCAAAACCTCTAGCACTCTATCTATATTGGCTTCCACAGACCTAAGGCTCCCGTAGATCCCAAACAGACCCCTAAACGATCCTTGTATCGGCTGTAGATATGCCAGGAAGACGAGCAAGCTGCCAACACTCATGACTCCTAATAACACTTGCTGCCCGCCCACATAGAGGATAATTGCATTACAAACCGTTGCCACAGCACCATTTGCAAGACCGTAGGCACTCTTGAGCAGGGTTTCGCGTTGCGCGATCGCAACTGCATCTGCCCCTAGGTGCTGAAACTGTTCGGTATTGTAACTCTCCCGTACATATGCCTGAATCATTGGGATTGCTGTCAGCGTTTGGTGGACAAAACTCGTGAGGCGAGATTGTGCTTCGCGGTTGAGCTTTGTCCGGCGCTTGATGTGGGAACCAAAGACGAGGGCGGAAGCAGCCATGATTGGCGCAACAAAGAGCGAAAGCTGCGTCAGTAAAGGATTCAGATTCCAGGCGACGATGCTAATAGTTCCTAGGGTCAGCAGGTGCTGTATGGGTGAAATCAGCACAGCACCGATTGAGGTGTAAACGCAATAAGAATCACCTGTCAGGCGACTCAGAGAATCGCCGACGGTACGCTGGCTGTGGAACAGGAGTGAAAGGCGTTGAAGACGATAGAACAAGCTCTGAGCTAGTTCGTAGACCATACCTTGCCCAGCAGCGCTCCAAGCCCAGCTAAGACCCGTGTCAAGTGTAGCGTTCAGGGCATACAGCCCAAGGCTACAAACAGCAGCGACAACGACTAGCAGTGGCGGCGTGAGGGACAAGTTAAAGTTTCCAAAGAGTGAGTTAACTGGCAGGGGGATAGCTGCTTGACCGAGGGCATAATCCACCAGAATTTTTATTGGCCAGGGTTGAAGGGTTGCAGTGGCTGAAGTGCCAGCCACTAGAACCAGGATTACTATTAAGGTGCGCCATTGGCGCAGTGGATACCGGAGCAAGCGCCCGTGTCGGTGCATCATCGCTTTGATCCCTTGCCTCATCTACGGATTCACCTCCCGTTTAACCATTCACTCATTAGATCTGGCTGAATTCCCACTTTTAGTTATGAAGAGCATCAAGCGGAAGTGCCGATAGTTGACTGTAATATTGCATTTTGGCTCACAGACTGAGTATCGGTGGTGTGTATCGGCAGCAGGTGCATTTTTTTTGTTACGGTCGAGAGCACTTGATAAATAATACGTCCCAAGCCGAAGTTTTGATATAAAATAGCGGCGGCGTTGAGCACACCTACTATAACTGCGACTGTAGCTAATTCTGGCATTCCCAAAATAAGTGCCACAACTGTCAAAAGAGAATAGCCAATCATAGCCATAGTGGCTAACTGTGACATCCTGAGCGCACATCGCACCCTGAGAAGTCTTTTATTGCCCCCATGATTTTCAGCACATACCTTAACTTCAACCTTTGACCAGATCCCTCGGTAAATCTCTAAATCCCAGTCGCTCCACCCGCGATCGATAGCGATGAAATACTTGTAGGGAATAAGGAAATCTATGACCTCTTGCAGCAACTTTTCCTTCTCCAGTCCCGCCTCTGTCCAATAGGATAAGCAAAAGGCGCGATCGCTCCAGGAGATATGCGGTGTAAGTGCTGGTCGATCGAACTTGATTAACCCTACTTGAGTCAGTGTTTGAGCCATTGTCTTAAAAATTATTAAAAACTAGTTGATTTCTGATTTACAACTCATCAAACTGAATTTGCTCTACCTTAGTCAGTCTTCTGATACGCCAGCGGTAGCGCTCTACACTGCGTACAAGAGGACCCAGGTAGATCAACAGAGCAACAAGCAGGCGTGCTCTCACTCCTTGAAAACGGGGATCGATGCGTGCCTGTAGAGCACCAGCTACACACCAAATACAAGAAATGATGAACATTGCTGCACCGAGCCACGGGCGATCGCCAGACAAAAGCCCAGATAAAAAGAAGATAGCAGCAGCTACATTCCACTCCAAGGTTAGGGGTAGAAAAGAAAAGAGCGAGGAAGAAGGCTCATACAGGGTTTGAAACAAACCGCGACCAAACACCCCGGAATAGATAACTGGTTGACCGAAACGGAGATAAGAAGATAAGTCTCCGTAGATCCTCCCCAACCAGCTAGGTTGTCCCAGAAGATTAAAGCGGTAAGGATGCTTAAAATAAACGAGCGCCTCCGCCTTACCATAACCTCGTTGCTGCTTAAGATACGCATCTACCGTGTTACGGCGAAAGTGCCACACTATTGCAGCTGGGCTGAAGCCAATTGTGTAGCCTTTGTCTTGCAGCCGCCAGCACAGGTCAACATCGTCACCAGCAACACGAAACTGCGGGTCGAAGCCCCAAATTTCCTGTAGAGCCTCCCGACGAAAAGCCATGTTGCAGCCTGCAATATGTTCGGCAACTTCATCGCTCAAAAGTACGTGGGTAGGTACCCCCGGAGAGACAGCAACGCAAGCAGGGACAAGAGAGTCCTCAGGGGGAGATAAGTTTGGACCACCGACTGCTGCCAAATTTGAGGAGAGAAACTTTGCTACCAGATAGGTGAGCCAGTCCGGATCTGCCATACAATCAGAATCGGTAAAGGCAACGATCTCCCCCGTTGCAGCGGTGATGCCGACGTTGCGTGCTACGCTCAGTCCCTTATTTTCCTGACTAATCAAGCGTACATAGTCATAGCGCTGAGTAATTTCTAGAGTGCGGTCAGTCGAGCCATCATTGACTACAATGACCTCATAGTTGGGGTAGTTGAGATCCTTGAGAGAAGCTAGGCAGCTATCCATAGTGCGTTCAGCATTGTAAGCGCACACAACTACTGAAACTTTGGGGTACTTTGGTAGCGTTGGCGGCAGAGGTCCTGTGTAATACTGCTGCACCGTATCGAACGCAGGCTTTTTGTTACGTTCAGCATCAACCAAGCCAAAAGCCCAGTCTTGTATCGCATAACCGCCGGTAAACCACTCGTCCGTCCAGGAAAAAATTATCGTTCCTGCTGCTCCCATCTCAAAGCTTGATGACAACTTCTGGGAGAGGATTTCGGCTTGCGCTTGGGTTCCCTCACGGATGGAGTCAACACCAAACTCACTCAGCACTAGAGGTTTATCCCCCGCCAGATTGTGGAGTCGGGACAGGTAGCGGCGAAAATCTTTTTCTTGATGCAGGTAAACGTTAAAGCATAAAAAATCAGTAAAGTCAATATTTAAATATTCGGTACAGGGGTAATTGGCATAGCTTACCAAAGTTTCTGGATCGCTATCTTTTGCTACCGCCATTAACTCTTTGACAAAAGCACGAACCCGTCTTTGACCATGCCAACGCACAATATCCGGAGGAATCTCATTGCCCACCAAATAGGCAAAGGCAGCAGGATGGTTCTGACAGGCTTTGACTCCACTGGCAATGCAGTTCCGGATTTCTGCCTGAACAGCAGATGAATCAAGAAAGGCGATATGCTGAGACCAGGGTATGCCGATGAGCATCCTCAGACCGTAGGCACAAGCTAGATCCAAAAGCCAATTAGGTGGAACGGTATAGATACGCAGACAGTTAACCCCCAACTGTGCCATCATGGCAAAGTCTTTCTCCACAACTGGTTTTTCTGGAAAAGGTTTGCCGTGCGTGCCAGTGGAGAAGGGACCGTAGCTAACTCCTTTAAGAAAAAATTTTCGCTCTTCAATAAAGAAAAATTTGCCCTTGACTGTAACTGCTTCCCTACGTGCAAGTGGTATAGGGCTACAGCCAGAAGATGACAAGGTCAGATTTTGCAAAATACCCCCCACAATTTACTGAATATTGGTTAACATATAACGAGCTACTTCGACCCGTAGCACATCTTTGTTATCCCCCCAGGGTGGAATCAAGTGTCTACGAGATCGCAGTGTGTCATCGGCTTGTTTGCGATCGCGTCTGAGAAAATGTATGACTTAACGTATAAGTTTGTTGTTATTCTATGAAACGCATCATAGCTCGTATTATTCGGTTGCTAGCAGCATTTCAGTACGCTTCCTGTTGATAAATATACATTTTTGCCCGATAGAGAACTTGATGTTTTGGTGATGGGCAACAACAGCGTTTCCTCAATTTTATCTCGTATACTAGAACTGACTTCCCGATTTGTGTTGAGGCAATCCACCAGCAACTGGTTGGCAGCATAGTACTGCTTGAGGACTTCCTTTTGCTTTTCGCTGAACTGCCATTGATGACTTATGTTACGACACCAAAGCATCAAAGACCTCAATTGAAGAGTCCAAGTCTCACCGTTAGCATTCCACCATTGTTTTAACCTTTCTCTGCCTTGCTCTGGGGCGGGTAATTGTTTTTTGAGTTGTTGCAGCGATCGCTCAAAATCACAATCGCAGACAACATCTTCATCTAAAGTTAGGGCAAAACTGAGGGCGAGGACTCGATCCATTGGGTCGGGCAAGGTCTGGGTGAGGGACACAGCATGGTTAAGAGTCAAATCTACCGACAAATCAGTGGCAAGAGTACCAGCAAGCCTTGAATCGATGGCAACGCACAAAGCCATGTCACAATCTAAGCTTAAATCATTGGGAAGAACTAGTGTCAGGTAAAAGGCGCGAATAGCTGCTTTTTTATAAGGAGCCTGCACGGAAAGGGACTTCTGGTGGAGCCAGATAAGGAACTGCTGCAATTGGTCATCGGTAGCAACAAGTCCATCAATATGTTGCTTCATTAATTGCAGCAGGTAAGGTACATTACCCAACACACTAGATGCCAGTAAAAATACTTGACGCCAACGAGCTTCCGTCACATGGCTGACTAGATCGCTCAGTTTTTTTTCTAATATTTCTGGTTCAGAACTAGTAACAATGTTTCTAGCTGTTAAATACTCTTGAAATGTTAAATGCGAGAATGAGTAAATACCTCGCGCCTGCTCCACTAGAAGTCCGCGTGCTAAGAACCATTTCAGTAGTGCTTCACTATTAAGTTGCAGCATCTCCGGATCGCATTGGGCGCTGGATAACTGACCGAGATACTCCGCAATATAGTGCCGGACATTGCTTTTTGTAAAAAAGTAACGTTTTTGCTCAAAGGTGACAGCGGCAATCTGACTTAGCAGTTTCAGCTTGTGGGGTAAAGACAAGTGAAGATCGCTGTCATTGCGTTTAATGCTCCTGACTTCATCCCAGCGATTGAGCAAAATGTCCAATCCTTGCTTGTAAAATTCGACTTGTCTCGTTGGAAAGTTGGATTGCGCTTGAAACATACAACAAACCAGGTTGAGCAAAAGTGGTGACTGGGCTAGTTCTCGAATTTGCCGATTTTCTAATAACTGCAACTTTTCCATAAACTGATAAGCTAAAGCTTCTCCTCGTTCAATAGAATTCTTATCAACGTTAATAAACCACTTTTGGACAAAAGCTTCTATTTGGGAGAAATCAAGATCGGCAATTTCAATATCGGTAAAGGAATCAAACTGACACTGTTGAGTCCCAATCCGACAGGTAATAATAAATCTATTTTTATAAAATTTTTCAGACAAATTACGAATTTTTTGCACTATTTCGGCGCTGTCATCTTCTGGAATTTCATCTAAACCATCCAGTAGAATTAACATTCTGCCGTCAGCCAGTAATGTTTGAATTTGCTGGTCACAAATGCCATCCTCAGCCAAGTTTTGAGTGATATAGTTCAATAAACTAAAATTGCCTGTTTCTCTGCCATCCTCAGCCAAGTTTTTGAGTCGGATAAAAATGGGAATTTTGTCTGATAAAAACTTGCCTTGATTGCATTGTGTAGCGATATATTGTAAAAATGTAGTTTTCCCAGACCCCGGTTTACCTAGCACCATCACCTTGGGATAGGTTACAACTGCCTGCATTGCTCTTACTCGTTCCTGACAAATTGGAACTAAACTAAAGCTGTCCAATTCTTCTGAAACCAAGCCTTGTAATTCAAAGAGATCTAACCATCTTTGACTCGCAATATTATTTAAAATATTGACATTGACATAAATGTCTTCTAGTTCAATCGGTTGAGCAATATCCAACAACCGCAGGGTGGCACACTGAGCTTGAATTTTATCGCTTCTTTGCTTTCGCACCATTTCCACCAAAGCATCAATATCCTGGCATTTGTCCCAGTCGAGCTTTTTTTCCGTTGCTACGCCTCCTATCGGTAGCTCCGCAATCTCTTGCCAATCTAAACCAAGTTGAAAGCAGATCTCCATGAAGCTCTGACGCTCAATCGGCCTGCCTGTAAAAAACTTCCAAATTGACTGGCGAGTTTCCAGCCCTACCTCACTAGCTAGATATTCTTGCGTCCATTCCCTGACTTGAAAAGCCCTTTTTGCTTTCTTGATTCCTACGGTAGATGCCTTTAGCGAACGTCGTGCCATAACCTAAACTGCGAACCTCGAAACATTATCAAATTAAAACAGTTTTGAATAAATTAAATTTGTTATAAGCAAGAAATTAAACTACTAATATTTACCATAACTTCTATCTTTAGATATAGATAAGAGTTAATCAGAAATATACTTATATTACAATTAACTAAGTTTATAATATGTAAAAAATCATAAACTCAAAGGGTTAATAAGAATTAATCTCATCTGGTAAAGTTGCTCATCTTTAGCGGCAGCAAAGTAGGAAAAGTACGAAAAGTAAGATAAGAATGGTAGGGTGACTTTTAGTGAATATCAAACCTTGCTGATTTGGGCAGTTCGCTTATTGCTAAAGGTAGTCAGGTTACTCCCTCTGACGAATGCATAAGGGCAATGCCTCCATCAAGCTGTTAAATGTCCCTGCTTTGGTGGCTCGTTACTTTGGAAAATGAATTTGCAGTAACCAGAGCATTCTTCCACACACTTAGAGGCATAAACAGACCAATTATACAGATTATACGTTAAGTTATACATTTCCCACAACGCGATCGCAAACAGGTCAGTTGCACACTATTCTTTCATAAACGATTGCGCTGCGATCGCAACATGAAGACAATCGGCTGTAGCAAGTGGCTCTCCGTGCAAGAAAGGTTGACACAGGATTCTACGATCGAGTTACACATAAGACTTAGAGAAGCTAATAAATGACTAAGACAATTTTGGAGTCCTACGTACAGAATAATAAAACCCTGAATCGTGGTTGCTGTCGATTTTGTGGGTCAAAATTAAAGCACACTTTTGTTGATTTGGGAATGTCACCGCTTTGTGAAAGTTACGTGTCACCCGAACAGCTAAACCAAATGGAGACTTTCTATCCGCTGCACGTATATGTATGCGAGCGCTGTTTTTTAGTTCAACTTCAGGAATATGTCAGTCCGCAAGACATCTTCAGCGAGTATGCTTACTTTTCGTCTTACTCTGACTCTTGGCTACAACACGCCAAAAACTATACCGGAAAGGTAATAGCGCGGTTTGGGTTGCACTCTTCAAGTCAAGTCGTGGAAATAGCGAGTAACGATGGTTACTTATTGCAATATTTTCTTGAACAAAAAATACCTGTGCTAGGCATAGAACCAGCAGCTAATGTCGCTGAGGTAGCAATCAAAAAAGGTATTTCCACAGTTGTAAAGTTTTTTGGAAAAAACACAGCATCTGAATTAGCTGCTAGCGGTAAGCCAGCAGATTTATTGATAGGTAATAATGTACTTGCTCACGTACCTGATATCAATGATTTTGTCGGAGGCGCTAAAATACTACTTAAACCTCAAGGTATAATTACCATGGAGTTTCCTCATTTAATGCGACTTATTGAGGAAAATCAGTTTGACACCATTTATCACGAACACTTCTCTTATTTATCGTTGCTAACAGTCGAAAAGATTTTTGCACATCATGGGTTAACAATCTTTGATGTAGAAGAACTTTCAACTCATGGTGGCTCTCTAAGAATTTATGCAAAACAAGTAGAAGATACTTCTAAACCTATTAGTCAACAGGTGATACAACTAAGAGCTAAGGAAGAAGCTGCTGGATTTACCAACATCAAACATTATTTCTCATTTGGTGAAAAAGTTAAGGAAACCAAATTCAAACTTTTAGAATTTTTAATTTTAGCTAAACGACAAGGAAAAACAATTGCTGGTTACGGCGCACCTGGTAAAGGTAACACCCTTTTGAATTATTGTGGGATTAGAGAAGATTTCATTGATTACACAGTAGATCGGAATCCATATAAACAAGGTAAATTTTTACCAGGAACTCATATACCAATCTTTCATCCAGACAAAATTCAAGAAACAAAACCAGACTATTTACTGATTTTACCTTGGAATTTGAAAAACGAAATCATGTCGCAGATGTTGTTTGTACGTGATTGGGGTTGTAAATTTATCGTGCCGATTCCTGAAGTTCATGTCTATTCTTGAGTCAAGTAGAAATCAACTCATAATGATTGAAATTTCATCATAACCAAGAAGGAAATTCCTATGAAAGTAGTTTTATTTTGCGGTGGTTTAGGAACAAGATTAAGAGATTTTTTTGCTAATGTCCCCAAGCCTATGGTTAATATTGGTTACAGACCGATATTGTGGCATGTGATGAAATACTATGCTCACTACGGACACAAAGATTTTATTTTGTGTCTTGGTTATAAAGCAGATATCATTAAGAATTACTTCCTCAATTATGATGAGTGTATTTCCAATGATTTTACCTTACAGGAGGGAGGCAAAAAAATTCAACTTCTCAACAGTGACATTGAAGATTGGAAAATTACTTTTGTCGATACAGGTTTGACTTCAAATATTGGTCAAAGATTCAAGGCTGTTGAAAAATACTTAGAAGGGGAAGAGGTATTTTTAGCTAATTATAGCGACGGTTTAACAGATTTATATCTACCCGACATAATTGAAGACTTTCAGAAACATAACAAAATAGCTAGCTTTCTGTGCGTTAAACCATCGCAAAGTTTTCATTTAGTTTCAATGGAAGAAAATGGTTTGGTCAGTGATATCCAAAGTGTCCAGCAAGCCGGGATTCGGATAAATGGAGGTTTCTTTGTATTTAAGAAAGATATTTTTAAACACATTCAAGCTGGAGAAGAATTAGTGAACGAACCATTTCAAAGGTTAATTAAGTTAAGACAGCTAGCTGCTTATAAATACAGTGGATTTTGGGCGTGTATGGATACATTTAAAGAGCAACAGCAGTTAGATGATATGTATTGTCAAGGTAACGCTCCTTGGGCAGTATGGAATCTTGAAAGGAAGGTAAAATCTTTGGATTATAGTCGGATTCACCATGTTACTAATGATTCTATACCATTAAAATTGGCTTAACTCAAACCTTGCAAGCTTTTCCCGACACACTCAAGCGTCTAGTTACATAAACCCACACTAAAATTGTTTTTGTAAGTAGGTTGGGTTGAGGAACGAAACCCAACCTACAATTTCCTATCGTTGGTAGGGCTAAAGCCCACCAGCCCTCCCCCTCGAAGATGCAAGATGTCAGCCAGTAATAACAAATCATCAATATGCTTAAATTTAATTTTGAACAAAAAAGTAACTCAAGTTATAAAGTATTGTGTTTGGGAGCGCATTGTGATGATATAGAAATTGGTTGTGGAGGTACAATCTTAAGATTGATAGAAAGTTACCCAGATCTTGTGTTTTATTGGGTTGTCTTTAGTTCCAACTTACATAGAGAAAAAGAAGCTTATCATAGTGCTAATAAGTTTTTAGAAAAAGTTATAGAAAAAAATATAATCATTAAACAATTTCAGGACGGTTTTTTTCCTTTCATAGGAATTGAAATTAAACAATTTTTCGAGGAATTAAAGCAAGATTATCATCCCGATCTAATTTTTACTCATTCTCGTCATGACCTGCATCAAGACCATCGCTTAATTTCTGATTTTACCTGGAATACGTTTAGAAATCATTTAATATTAGAATATGAAATCCCCAAGTATGATGGAGATTTAGGAAATCCTAATTTTTTTGTTCATTTAACTGAAAACATTTGCAAAGACAAAATCAACTATATTCTTGATAGCTTTCCATCGCAAAGCCAGAAACAATGGTTTACAGAAGAAACATTTTTATCAATTTTGAGATTGCGAGGAATTGAATCTAATGCGCCTAATAAGTATGCGGAAGCTTTTTACTGCCGTAAAGTAGTTTTTTAACTCGAATGTAAGAATTCAAAGCTCAGATCCCCCCACCTCGTTCCCAGGCTCCGCTTGGGAATACCTGAAGGGAGGCTCCGCCTCCCGTCTCGCCTCGCTCCAACTTGGCGAGGCTCTGCCTCGCTGTCTGCATTCCCAGCCAGAGGCTGGGAACGAGAGAGTAGCAGGGGATCTAGTTTTTTGACTCAAAACATTCTTTTAATAAATTGAACTGCAACAATGTATCTGCTGTTTTCTTAATCAAGTCAAACTCTAAACTGGATTTTTCAGCAATATCTAGCAGTGTATGCTCGCCATCAGACAAATTTAAAATCCACAACATAGCCATTTCATTTTTTTTGGTATCAGTCTGCCCACCGATGGCACTATATAGTCCTCTTTTACCCAACTGTGGCTCACATTTAGGGTTTTGATTTAAGTATTTTTTATTGTTCTCTACAATCTGCAAAACTGACAAAATTTTTGAGAATGAATCGGCAAGATATTGAGGTTTTACCAGCTCTAAATTGTCTGCAGATGTGTGATATTGAGGATAAGTACCGTGAGGCGATCGCATAAAACAGCCCACAGGAAGATTAAATCCTGGCGAGCAAAATTGCCGTTCATCATAACCGTAGGGAGAAAACTCCATAATTTCATAATCTTGATTGGAGTGTTTCAACACATGAATAACGGCTTTATCAATATCAGCATTACCTCGACGGCTTTTTTTGTAGTGAGACTTACCGGGATCGCCCACACAAGTTACAACCAAACCATGTTTAATTTTGTCAACATTCACTTCATTTAAAGCCAGCCAGGTAATGGAACCAATGGTTCCAGGAATAAAGAGAAAACGATAAGAGTAAGAAGGCGAAAGTTGGCTGAGATGTTTGGCTAAGAATGTTGCTAATGCTATTCCGGAAAGATTGTCATTACAAAGAGATGGGTGGCAGGCGTGACATGAAATCAGAACTTCATCTGCTTTTTCGCCTCTAATGTAATACTCTCCGTAAGTTAAATGACCATTTTCTAAAGAAGAATCGATGTAAACTTCATACTCTTCTTCTTTTAATTCTAAGAATTGGTTATGGCTAAGACAAAAGCCCCAGTTCTCTTTGTAGTAGGAAGTTCTATAAGGAATCCAATTAGGGCGGTCGATTAATGTAAAAAGATGTGCCTTTAAATCCTCTAAAGGCATTTTTTCATGAATATTTACGCTGTAATTAACTACATGAAGATTTGATTGATTAAAATCTATAATTTTTTCGCCTTGAATATTTTTAATATAGGCATCTTTTATATTCCACTCTTTAGGAACAGTCCAATCAAATACTTGAGTACCTGTAGGTACATTATGTATAATTAAGGGAATATATTTGTGAATAATCTCCAGAGTTTTTCGTAAGCCATTTCCAGTAATACTACGACAAATAGGATACAAATCAGATATTAACTGATACATTTGATGGCTAATATCATTCACGCTAATACTGTTGTTTATATCAATACCTGTATGCATATTATTTATTAGGGGATTCTCTAAGCATATATAGACACATATTTTACAATATTATTATGTTTACATTTACTAGTATTTTTATAAACAAATGTTGCAGCCGCTTTTTTATGTAAAAGTAATATTTCTCCCAAATAGAACAAAACAGGTAAAAATTAATGTAGAGAGCTAGCATACTACGTCTCTCCCATTTGTATGCTACCTCTCTACACGCGCAGAACGATTGTAAATTACACTATCAACTCATAGCATAAGTTGGGAAGACTTTTGCTTGCTTGGGTTTAACAAACACTTGCTGATCTTCCGCGATCTTAAGTTGATTAAACTGCTCGCGAGATAAGTAAGCAATGACTGGTTCTCCAGACTGAAGAACCAACTCAACTCGAATTTCCCAACCCAAGTTAATAATCCGGTCTACCTTAGCCGATACAGAATTTTCTTCACTAGCACTAGTTTTAATCGCAACATCGTGGGGTCGTAAGAAAACTTGATGGCTTGATGGAGTGACAAAATCTTTATTTGCCACAATACCAGCGTTACTGGAAAGAACATTGACCGGACCAATAAAGCTCATGACAAAAGGTGTGGCTGGATAGTCGTAAATCTCAGCAGGCGTACCCATTTGCTCTACCCGACCTTTATTCATCACTACGATTTGATCGGAAACTTCCATCGCTTCCTCTTGGTCGTGGGTCACAAACACGGTTGTCACATGCACCTCTTCATGCAATTGTCTCAACCACATTCTTAATTCCTTGCGGACTTTCGCATCCAACGCCCCAAATGGTTCATCTAAAAGCAAGATTCTTGGCTGCACTGCCAATGCTCTTGCTAACGCTACTCTTTGACGTTGACCTCCAGAAAGTTGAGAGGGATAGCGTTCTCCAAAACCCCCTAACTGAACTAATTCCAAAAGTTCTGAAACTCTATCTTGAATTCTATTTTTAGGGAACTTGCGAATTTCCAATGGAAAGGCGATGTTCTGACGCACTGTCATGTGCTTAAATAAGGCGTAGTGCTGAAATACAAACCCTATCTGACGCTCTTGTACTGATTTGTAAGTGGCATCTTCTCCAACCAACCAAACATGACCGGTATCGGGTGCTTCCAATCCAGCTATCATTCGCAGTAAAGTTGATTTCCCAGACCCGGAGGGACCTAAAAGAGCCACTAAAGACCCCGTTTTGACCTCCAAACTCACATCGTCTACAGCATAGAAAGAGCCGTACTGCTTAGTTACATTTTGAACTGCAATTCCCATAGCAATCTCCTACAAAAAACTGATATATTTAGAAACTACGGTTTTTTTATCGAGAAAAGGTAATTTAAACAACAATGTCTATTTCAACACATTTTCCCAATTCATCCAGTCAAACCACTAGAAAAAGCTTTAAGATTCGCTCATCGCTACCCCTGAAAGAAAATAGTTTGTGGAAAATTGAAACAGGAGTGGTGAGGGTTATCACTTGGCATGAAGACGGTACGCTGGTCACCTTAGGAATTTGGGGACCGGGGGATGTTGTCAGCCAAGCTTTTTCTGGAATCGATCCCTATCAAATTGAGTGTTTGACCAAAGTTGAAGCAGTAGCGCTTCCTCTAGATGGGTGGTTCCCACTCACATCGGTATTGCTCGCTCACATTCAACAAGCTGAAGAACTGATGATAATTCGCAGTCATAAAACAGTAGAGATTATGGTTGTTAAGTTGTTGACTTGGTTAGCTAAGAAATTTGGTCGTGAAGTAGCATCGGGAAATCTTATTGATTTACGCCTCACTCATCAAGACATTGCTGATATGCTCAATTCAACTCGCGTAACGATTACTCGTATCCTTACCCAGTTGGAAGAGCAGGGCTTGATTCATCGTCTTCCCCTACACAGAATTGTCTTGAAAGAAGAAGAACTTTGGCATTACGAAATTTAGGCAAACAGTGTTGAAACATTAGTTTATCGATCGCTTAGTGTTGAATTTTTAAGACCTAACAATCGTTTGCGATTAAGCAATAGCTGACTTAGCAGTACCAACTATCTCCACCTGTATGAGGCTTACCCTCAATTTTCAGATTTAGAGATTCTAAATAATTTAAACCATGCCAAAGTTGTGGCACAGTTCCATGAATTTCTAGGTCAAATAGTCCCTCCCCATTTGTGCTTTTTCCCAGCATTGCTCCTGTAATGTTAACAATTAAGCCATGACTGGAAATTAGCCGAGAAATCACAGGTTCTTTCTCATACAAGGGAGGAATATGCAAACGCAAACGAACTTTTGTGGTACTGCTGCTTTTAATCATAGTTACTAATAATTCATTGCTCTCAATCCAAAATCTAAAATCTAAAATCCACGCATCATACTAGTAATCACCTGTATTGATGTCATGCCAAATTTCCAAATTTAAATCGTTGATGTAGATTAAGGCGCTCTCAATTTGTTCGCTGCTTCCTTGTAAATCTAAGTCAAACCAACCATCACCAATACCATTTGAACCGAGCATTGCAGCAGTGATATTCACTGTCAAACCGTAGTTTGATATCAGGCGCGAAATCACGGGTTCTTGATGAAATTCTTTAGGTATTCTCAATCGAATGCGTCTGTGGGCAAGCTGATTTTCAGAAACCATAATTGTCATTACAATTAATGTTTTGCGCTCTGTTTGATCCCCGTTTTCCGTTCTAAAATCTCCTTCATCACCAAAGTAACGACTGCTAGCAACCCTAACAGCACTGCTGCTGAGAAAGCAGCTTCCGTTTCATACTGTTTGTAAGCATCTTCTATGTAGAGGGGTAAGCTTTGAGTTTTGCGGGCAATGTTCCCAGAAACTACCGAAACCGCACCAAATTCACCCATTGCTCGCGCATTTGTCAAAAGCAAGCCGTAAAGTAAACCCCAACGGATGTTAGGTAAGGTAACGCGCCAAAATATCTGCCAATCTTTTGCACCGAGTGTTCTAGCGGCTTCCTCTTGATCGCTACCCAACTCTTCTAAAACGGGGATCACTTCCCGTGCGACAAAGGGTAAACTCACAAAAGCTGTGGCTAGTATCATACCTGGAAAGGCAAAGACAACTTTGATATCATTGGTTTCCAAAATCTGACCAAACCACCCATTTCGCCCATACAGCAGCACAATCATTAACCCTGCAACTACAGGTGAAATAGAAAAGGGTAAGTCAATAAGGCTCAGAACAAAAGCCCGACCGGGAAACTTGTTGCGTGCGAGCGCCCAAGCCGCACACAAACCAAATACTGTATTTACAGGTACAGAAATGATAGCTAGAGCTATTGTCAACCAAGCCGCATGAGTAAATTCCGGACGCGACAGGTGAGAGAAAAACGTTCCAACCCCGCTTTTAAAAGCCTGGACAAAAACGTTGATTGCGGGGACATAAATGATTATAGCTAAGTAACCAACTGCGATCGCAATTAGTATTGTAGGAGCAAAACTTTTTGGTTTGACTCGCTTTGAAGTGCTTGTTTCGCTGGTTGTTGAGTGAAAGTGCGGTTGTGGAAATTCATCTTGCGTCATATCTTCTTCCCCAAGCTTGTAAAAGATTGATTCCCAGCAACATCACCAAAGAGATGATTAATAACACCATGCCAATAACTGTTGCACCCGAATAGTCATACTGCTCCAATCGCTGGAAAATAAGCACCGGAGCAATCAAATCCTTAAAAGGGGTGTTAGAAGCAATAATGACAGTTGAACCGTATTCCCCGACAGCACGGGAGAAACCTAACGCAACACCCGTCAAAATAGAGGGAAACAAAGGAGGTAGAAGCACCCTCAAAAAAGTTTGTACTTGAGAAGCACCCAAACACCAAGCTGCTTCTTCAATTTCCTTCTCCATTTCCATCAGCACTGGTTGTACTGTTCTCACAATAAAGGGAAGAGATATAAATATCATGGCTATCCCTACACCCAAACGAGTAAAGGATACCTTGATTCCTAAAGGTGCTAGTAAAGAACCAATCCAACCATTCTCACTGTAGACTGTCGTTAAAGTTAATCCGGCGACTGCTGTTGGTAATGCAAAAGGTAAATCTATAGTGGCATCAAGCAAGCGTTTCAAAGGGAAATCATACCGTACAAAGACCCAAGCAATGAGAGTTCCAAACACTCCATTGATGAGACCAGCAGAGAATGCAGTAACAAAAGTTACTTCATAAGTTGCCAGAGCAATAGGGCTGGTCGCAATTTCCCAAAACCGGGTTGGAGGTTCAGTACTTGCCTTTGCCAACATTGCAAGGACTGGTAGAAATAACATCACACTTAAATAGGCAATGGTAATTCGCCAAGTCCAAGGTAAGTTGTAAAGATGTTGTAGAGACCTTTTCCAAAGAGGCTGTTGGCGAACAGTTCTCCTGGTAGAAGGTGATGGAGGAGATGAAATAGTCATAAGTGGTTTAACTAATTCCTATTTTCCTTTTCCTTGAATTTTGTCAAAGATTGCGCCATCGGCAAAGAACTTTTTCTGGATGGAGTCCCAACCACCGTAGTCTTGCACTGTGCCTAGATTTTTAACTTTTGGATACTTGTCTGAAATAGCCTTGTTTTGAGCGACTGTTTCATTGACAGATCGGAATCCTAACTTAGCGAATTCTTCCTGTGCTTCTGGTTCATACAAGAATTTTACAAAAGCTTCTGCGACTTCACGGCTTCCGTGTTTATCAACATTTTTATCTACAACTGCAATTGGATTGTCGATGGATACATTGACATCAGGAATGATGTAATTGACTTTCTCTCCCTTCTGTTGTGCCAAGATAATTTCGTTCTCGTAGTTGATGAGTGCGTCTCCTTGTCCTTGCTTGAAAAAGGCGTCAGTCGCTTCACGCGCATCTTTTGTCAGAACTGGTACGTTGTTGTAGACTTTTTTCACAAACTCAATCGCCTTATCTTCTGATGCTCCACTTTTGATGGCTGAATTCCATAATGTGAGAAAATTCCAGCGTGCAATCCCGGAGGTTTTAGGGTCAGCCGTGATCAGCTTAACACCATCTTTTGCTAAATCTGCCCAAGTTTTAATACCTTTGGGGTTTCCTTCACGAGTGACTAGGGCAGCGACTGATTTGGAAACAATACCATTGTTCGGGACTTCTTTTTCCCATCCAGGCTGTATCAACCCAGCTTTCTCAATTCTTCCTACGTCTAAACCAAGTGCCAAGTGGACAACGTCAGCTTCCAAACCATCAATCACAGCACGGGTTTGAGAGCCAGAACCGCCATAGCTTTGATTGAATGTTACATTTTGGTTGTGCTCTTTTTTCCACTTTTCCACAAATTTTGGAATAATAGCTTCATGCGCTGCTTTTGTCACGGCAAAGGAAACAAGGGTAATTTCAGCATCCTGTTTGTTTGCAGCGACAGGGTTTGCTGTGGTATCTGTTCCAGTGCTATTTCCAGAAGAACTGGTTGTATTGCCACCAGAACAAGCCGCGATCGCAACACTTAAGCTGATTCCTACTAAAAAGAGTGATAAAAAGCTTTTTAAAGACTTAAGCTTAAAGTTGTCGGTAATATGCAAAAATAATAGCCCTGCTTGTTTCAGGACAGTCTGCCAGAAATTCATACTCTCGCCCCCGAAGTTATACGGTTAGTTACATAGCTAACCGTATTTATTGTTTATTGTAAGAGATAATACATGGCATAAGCAAAAAAAGCAAGGGGAAAACATCACTTTATCTATCAGGAAAGTGGTGTTTTTACAGTGACCAGTGACCAGTGACCAGTGACCAGTGACCAGTGAATAAGAGAAGCTTGGTAGGTGTTTATCGCTAACTCATTGGTAAGCCATCCTGAAAGACTAACAGTTCTCCTGGTTCGATGGTTGTCCAGACTTCATTGTCAGTTAACGGAGTAGTGGCAATAACGGCAACGCGATCGCTTGGAGTGGTTAATTCGCTAAAATCTACACTTAAGTCCTCATCAATTAAATGGGCAGCAGCAAAAGGTGCTTGACGCACTATATAGCAAAGCTTAGTTGAGCAATAAGCAAAAAAGTGCTCGCCATCAGATAACAAGTAGTTAAATATACCTTTTTTTGCAATAAAATTAGTGATTTCCTGGAGAACTAAATAAAATTTTTCTACAGGTGGTTTACTGTGAGGAAAAGAAGCTCGTAACTTATCCAAGATTAGGCAGAAAGCTTTTTCGCTGTCAGTGTTGCCAACAGGTTGATAGAACTCCAAATCCTGGGGATGAAAATTGC
This sequence comes from Scytonema hankhaensis NUACC26, assembly GCF_045865695.1. Taxonomy (NCBI): domain Bacteria; kingdom Bacillati; phylum Cyanobacteriota; class Cyanophyceae; order Nostocales; family Scytonemataceae; genus Scytonema; species Scytonema hankhaensis. The sequence continues at coordinate 29,876 of NZ_BAACAP010000192.1, read as the reverse complement.
GTAAATCGCCATTGTGAGCAAAAACCCAATACCTTCCCCACATTTCTCGTCGGAACGGGTGACAATTTTCTAGAGAAATTTCACCTTGAGTCGCTTTGCGAATGTGGGCTATCACGTGTTTGGAGTGAATGGGAAAGCACCGTACCAAATCCGCAATAGGAGAATCAATAGAAGGTTTGGCATCCAGGAAAAGCCGACACCCCTTTCCTTCAAAAAAGGCAATTCCCCAGCCATCGCGATGGTCATCAGTTTTTCCTCCCCGCGCTGCAAAGCCCTCAAACGAAAAACAAATATCAGTAGGTACGTTGCAGTTCATTCCTAGCAGCTGGCACATGGCTGTTAAAATCCTGAACTCTATGAAAATGGCTCTGGGATCAAGATACTTTAGAAGCTCTACACTATTCTGGCACTAATGTTTCAATTGGAGATTGGTCAAGTGTCATTTGTCATCGATCGAGTGTCATTTGTCACACTTGTCACCCTTGTCACCCTTGTCCTCCCAATCCCCATTGCCCCTTATCCCCAGAGGGGACCCCGAGTTCCCCAGTCCCCAATCCCTCTTGCATTGAGTACGTATTTATGAGATTGTTATTTTCATTAATCTTACTGCAATTTTATAGAATTACCGTACTTTACAATTTTTGAGGAATTACCGACCATGAAAATGCCCCTGCCAAATATTTTTTCTTCCTTATTACAACCGTGGAAGGAATCTTCCACTCGCACGCGCACTTTTACGATCGCTATAGGTTTTACTATCAGTGCGGCAGTACCTGTTTATGCAGGTATGACTTTGCAAAAGCCTCCTACAAAGACTCAAACTCAACTCATTAGCCAAAAACCCAAAACAGTTGAATTGACTTTGGTATCCTATGCCGTGACTAAAGAAGCATACTCCAAAATCATTCCCCTCTTTACACAGAAGTGGAAGAAAGAGCGCAATCAAGAAGTTATTTTTCGGGAAAGTTATGGTGGGTCTGGTTCCCAAGCACGAGCTGTTATTGATGGTTTGGAGGCGGATGTTGTAGCACTAGCTTTGGGATTGGATGTGGATAAGATCCAGAAGGCAGGGCTGATTAAACCGGGTTGGGAAAAAGAGGTTCCCAACAATGGGATTGTGACTCGTTCTGCTGTTGTGCTTGTGACTCGTCCGGGTAATCCTAAAAAAATTCGTGATTGGAACGATTTAGTTAAACCGGGCGTGAGTGTCATCACAGCTAATCCGAAAACCTCTGGAGGTGCTCGTTGGAACTTTTTAGGGCTTTGGGGTTCCGTAATTAAGACAGGTGGAAATGAAGCAAAAGCCCGCGATTATGTTACTAAGGTTTATAAAAATGTCCCCGTGTTACCTAAGGATGCGCGAGAAGCCAGCGATACTTTTTACAAGCGCAATCAAGGGGATGTGTTACTAAATTATGAAAATGAGGAAATTCTGGCAAAGATAAAAGGAGAATCTAATTTTCCTTCTGTACTTCCTCAAGTCAATGTTTCAATTGATGCCCCAGTAGCTGTGGTGGACAAGGTTGTGGACAAGCGCGGTACTCGTCAAGTAGCAGAAGCTTTTGTTAAGTTTCTCTATACACCAGAAGCACAACGGCAATTTGCAAAGGTAGGTTTTCGCCCTGTAAATGCTACTGCAGCTAAAGAAAATCAAAAGCAGTTTCCTCCAATCAGCAAGCTTTATACTGTCAAAGACTTTGGTGGTTGGGATGGAATTCAGAAGAAGTTCTTTGATGACAAGGCTGTTTTTGACCAGATTCAGGGAGGGAAGTTTTAATGGCTAATTGCTAATTGTTAATTGCTAATTGCTAATTGTGAATTTAAGATTAGCAATTAGCTATCAGCCATTAGCAATGGGCTAGTGGTCATGACAGCAACGCCATCGTTTGGAGTGGTTTATTCGCTAAAATCTACAGTTAAGTTCTCATCAATTACAGCAATTTTCAGGTTCATAGACCACAAGAGCATAGTATGGCTCATTTACTTGAAAACTGCTGTAAATGGGCAGCAGCAAAAGGTGCTTTCTAATATAAATTTATTTCTACATTTGGGAGTATTGACAAAATGTACTTACTTTTAAAATTTTAACGAGGTATATTCTATGACAAGGTAAAGGAAGAAAAAAATGCATAAATCTATAATTACGGGTGCCTTGCTACTCGCTGTCGGTTTTGTTAGTGCAACAACTTTAGAAGTTTCGGCGTTCGATAGAGTTCATGAATTACTGTTTGATAGTGTTGTTAACAAATTAACGTCCAAAGACGATGATGAATTAACGTTAGAACGTCAGTCTACACCTGTGAAGGTGGTGGATGAACATCTGAGGGCGTTGAACGCTTGTGACCTTGAACGCCTCATGGCTCAGTATCCAAACACAGCTGAGATTCATCTGCCTGATGGCGTTGTAGTTAAAGGACGGACGCAGTTACGAGCGCTCTTTGTAGATTTCGTTAAAGCTCGCGAGCAAGGCGGTTTGTGCGGTCTCACCTTTACTCCCGAGCACGTAAGTCAAGTCGGTAAAACAATTAATGTTCAGTGGAGATCTGAAGCGCCTTTCCTATCAGAACCCTATCGCGGTTCTGATGCTTATGTAACCTGGGACGGGTTAATGTATGCACAGGTGACCACGTTTAAAGGGGAAGACTTAAAGTTTAGACCTTAGATAGTTGAAAGTTTTCCGTCTGAGTCAGCTGCTGAAGGACAACGGCAAATCACGATCGGTTTCTTAAACTTTTTTAGGCAAAAGCGATTGCCCTTATGTTGAAAGAGTACGGGCAATCTAGTCTTTAAATTTTCAATTAAATCAGTGCAATTACTCATAGATTTTGCCATCAGGCATAATTGCTCCTTTTAGGTTTGCTCCTATTAATTTTACAAGAATGCGATCGCCAGAACTCATGCGTGCTCCTGTTAAATTTGCTCCCCGCAAGTCAGCACCACTTAAATCTGCTCCTATTAAATTAGCACCGCATAAATTCGCTTCTCTGAGGTCAGATAACAGTAAATTTGCTCTAAACAGATTCGCATCTGATAAATCTGCTCCTCTAAGATTCACTTTATGCATAAAACTATCACTGAGATCGGCTCCACTCAAATTGGCGTAGCTCATATTTCTACCAGATAAATCTTTCCCTTTCAAGTTAGCTCTACTAAAGTCCTTCCCACTTAAGTCGTTATTAGGCTTTGCAGCGTCTGGCTTTGGAGATTGAGAAGTTTTTTGAGTTGGCTTTGTGGGCGTATAGGGCGTATAGGACGAATATGCCGCTCTGCTATGTGACATTTGATACTGAGATTTTAAAGACCGCAATTTTTCCCTAGCTTCATTAATTTCTTGCAGCTTCTTTTGCGCCTTCTCTTGCAAACGGACGTTTTCTTTTGGTAGGCGGTCGGGATGCCATACAAAAGCCAAATCTTTGTACGCTTGATTCACTTCCTCAAGTGTTGCTCCAGGCTCTAATTCTAACAATCTATAGTACCGCTCCATCTCGCTCATAAGACTTTTGGGTGGAAATTAACTTCATTATGAGTGATACAGACAAATTTCGACTGCATCATTTGTATAATCTTTCCTGAACAGTGACCACCTGACCAGTGACCACCTGACCAATGAATCACCTTACTTCTAAGTTGGGGATTTGAATAATGAATTAATTTCTGTTTTTCCATAAATAAATTCAGGGGCTTCTACAGTATATGTAACTACTTACTGGTCACTGGTCACTGGTCACTGATTACTTCATAATAGTCAAGAATTCAGTACATTTTTCTTCAGCTAATAAACCTTACAAGAATGTAAATACTTGTATCAACTACTTATGGATATGTTATCAATTGTAAAATACTGATACAAAATGTATTTGCTTTGTCTGGATGAAAACAATAAAAAATAGAGTATCTACTATCAAAAGATACATTTTCTAGAGAAAATCAATATTTATATTATCCTCTGCCTATGAATCGCTGTTGTAATGCTCGTACATAAGCTCGCATCGGGATTTGATAAACCTCGATTAGCAGCCAAATAATAATAGCCAAATGAAAAGAAAAGGTTAATACTGTCCAAATATATGGCACCCAGGATAAGGGAACTTGTGACTCGGGTGGGAAATTATACGCTACTATACCAATTAAAGCAGTGGGAAGAAGTATAAAACCGACAGCAGCAAACACGTAACCCCAACCAAACTCAACTCCTTCTATTTGTGCTTCTGTCCAATTGAAGCCGTTCCAATACCAAATAAGAGGAGGTTGTCTAGAAGGCATTTTGAGTTGTTGTTGTTCGACATTAGCAACAAAAATTTGCTGACAAAAATCACAAGACATAGCCTCCATCAATGGCATATGACTAATTTTACCTACACGGCACACTGGGCAAGGGTAAACTCCTTGATAATTAAAAGATGTGGAAAGAATTTTGGAACTCGGCATAAGCAGTTAAAAAAAGAGAGTAGGGAGTGGGGAGTAGGGAAAGAGGGGTTTTCATGTTTGTAAGATTTTCCCGTAATTAGCTGCAATGAAATGCGTGACAGCTTGGTTACCTTTGTAAGGAGTAAGAAGTTCATAAGGAGAAGTTAAAAAAATGAAGCCCCTTTCAGTTTGTGCCAAGCACGCGCAATTGCGATCGCTATTCTTCAAATGTAGAGGATATGCCTACAAGTCAAAGAACGTTGTGGGGGGTTGACGCAACTCTCTGCCTCTGTTAAGGTCATGTATATAAGTTTAATCTATCTTTTTCCACAAAGCACAAATCCAATGATAAGCAATAATTCCTACTTTTATTTTTGGTTTAGGGTGGTTCACCGGGAGTGAATTCAGTTTCCACATGGAAATCACCCGGTGAACCGCAGAGCGAACTCTGCGGTTTTTGTGTTTTTAGGAGAAGTTGAAAGGGTAAAGGATAAACGATGAAGGATAAAGTCAGAAAAAATCCCCATTACACCACAAGCTTTTATTTTTATTTTTGGCCTAGAATCAGCTCCGGGTGATAGCGTCATGCAAACAAATGCATCGTTAAAGCCCGGAACCTGGTTCTGGGCTTTTCTGTTTTCAGTGACCAGTGACCAGTGACCAGTGACCACTAACAACTAACAACTAACAACTAACAACTAACTACCAACTATATGAATAACGCCAAACTTGTTACCAAATCTCACCCTCACCATCAAACAATCGTCCGTCTTTCTCCAAAAGTCGCTTTTGGTGGAAAGGAACTCGTCATTATTGGCGGACCTTGTGCTGTTGAAAGCCAAGAACAAATGGAAACTGTCGCTCAAAAGTTAACTCTTGCATCCGTTCAAGCCTTACGTGGTGGTGTTTACAAACCCCGCACCTCTCCCTACGCTTTCCAAGGCATGGGCGAGGAAGGATTGCAAATTTTGGCAGAAGTGCGATCGCGTTACAATATTCCAGTTGTGACAGAGGTTATGTCCATTTCCCAAATAGAAGTTGTTGCCCTACGTGCTGATATGCTTCAGATTGGTAGCCGCAATATGCAAAACTTCGATTTACTGAAAGCACTTGGACAAGCAGGTAAACCAATACTTCTGAAACGAGGTTTGGCAGCAACCATAGAAGAATTTGTAATGGCAGCTGAATATATAGTTAGCCACGGCAATCCTGATGTTGTGCTGTGCGAACGAGGTATCCGCAGCTTTGACAATTACACCCGTAACGTACTCGACTTGGGTGCAGTCGCGGCACTCAAACAAATAACTCACTTACCAGTGATTGTCGATCCTTCTCATGCCGTCGGTAAGCGAGAACTAGTAGCACCCGTAGCGAAAGCGGCAGTTGCTTGTGGGGCAGATGGGTTAATTATAGAGTGCCATCCAGAACCAGAACAATCTGTATCTGATGCACGTCAGGCATTGTCTTTGGAAGATATGGTGAATTTAGTTAATAGCTTAAAGCCCGTAGCTGTATCTGTCGGGCGGAGTATATCAGAAACAATGGGGGCGGGTTCACAACCAGCCCCTATTTTTTGTGCAGCTTAAAATACGCAAGAGGATAACAGAGCATCAGTACTACAATCAATATTGACAGGTTTTAGAGAGTATCTCATACTTGAGGACAATTTAAAACCACGTCTGCTAATGCCTACGGTTCTTCAAGTTGGTCCTTACAATTTCATATTCTTTAGCTCAGATCGGGGGGAGCCTCCCCATATTCACGTTAAGTGGGATAAGCAAATTGCTAAATTTTGACTCGCCCTCTGGGTTCGCCACTTGCCTACGGCGGGAAACCCGCCTGCAGCAGTGGACTCACTGAACGCTTCCTCCACGGGAAGACAGCCACGTGGTTTCCGCACTCCCGGAGGCTTTTAGATGAGTACTTTGACGCTTGAGACAGAACTAATTGTAAATCAAGTTACCGTCTCTGATGAGAAATTGATTGTAGACCTAGTTGATGGTCGCAGCCTTAGTATTCCTTTAACCTGGTATCCTCGTCTAATGCACGCTTCACCTCAGGAACGACAAAACTGGCAAATTTTAGGTGATGGCTATGCAATTGAGTGGATTGATATTGATGAGCATATTGGTGTTGAGGGTTTATTGGCTGGTAGACGGAGTGGAGAAAGCCAGCACTCTTTTGAACGGTGGTTAGCTACACGCAGTGCTTCTACCAGTTGACAGAAGTGGCGCTTTGCTAACTCAATCCTTATACTAATTTGAGGTGTTTACTTTATCCTTTACCTTTAACCGGGCTTAGGCTACGGCTAGCAACATCAGCGCTGAGTCCCCAAAGCAACAACCCTAGAAAATCAGTAAAAGGTCTGGCTCCAAAAGTTTTACCATTTTCCACATAGAGAGAATTTAATCCTACACCTGTGAGAGTCAGTAACAGCGTTAAGGATAGTAAAGGTTTGATAAACCACAGTGTTGCTTCAGCACTCACTCTATCTGATAAGCCAGAAAGGGTTACTAAAAACATTTGCAAACGCTCGGTCATAGTAGGTTTAGGTGGGATAGTCTCTCTTTTAATAAGACGACCTGTTGCATCTTGGGCGCTTTCTATAGACCGACTCATTTCTGGACGGTCTACCGATCTAGTTCCTAGATCCTCAAACATTGCTTTTAAATCTTCTAAGAATTCATTTGCCGCTATATCATCTTGTTGCGAAATAAAATATCGAATTTTTTCTATTTGCGATCGCACTCTTTGTTCTGTACTTGCATCTAGCAGTTCTTCTTCTATTTTTTGCACCATCACTTGCAAATTCAGTAAAACTTCCAAGCGATTTCTGATAGATTCAATTTGAGACATAGCTATATCAATTTTGTTCCGAAACACCAGTTTTCGGACTTCCCTAGACATATTAGTTAATATCTTGCGATCGTCTTGACTTTCTAAATAAGCATCTGCAATATCTACATCAAGACGATTAACTTCTTTCAAAGCCTCTGCCTGAGCACCGCCTGACTTTTCGACATACTGCATGAGCCTGCCGAGAATGACCCCTAATAATAATACAAGAAGAGGAACAAAGGGACCACTTCTAACATTCAAGTCGAGAGGTAAAGTCAAGCGGTTACCAACACTATCAAAGTTGAGATAGACAGCACCGATGTAATGGTCGGAAGGCATTGCAGAGCGTTTCAATAAAAGATTTATACCAACTATCTGGTTAGCCGGTAAAATTTGAGAGCTAGGTAAGATGATTGTTGTAGATGTATTGAGTTGATAGCCTGTAATTTCACCTTGAGCGACAACTACAGGATTAAGAACAGTTACATCTCTTGGAGTTCTGTTATCAAATTGCAACTCTCGACTATCAATATATGCACTAGCAGGTAGAAAGACACGCGCCAAAGCGCAATCTAACCACCCGCTACAATTTACTAAATTAAGTTGAATTTGCTTAGTACCTTCTAAGGGAAGTAATGTTAACTGTCTGTTATCAGAAGTCGTGAGTGGAGGTGTTTGAGCTAAAACTGAGTTTTGGAGTAGAACAAGAGGTAGTAGAATTGTAAGGAACCATTGTTTCATGGCATTGTTTGGAAGATTTCAAGTCAAAGCAAGTGGCGAAGCCCACATAGCCACTATTATGCTAGCCGACTGGAAATATTCGCACTGTTCAGATACCTGTAGGAAAAGTCTCTGGTGCTTCTTCCATTTGCCAACAAGGCGTTTGGTAATCTCGGCTCGTTGTTCGTAAAACTCATGGGTGCCATGAGTCGCCTCACCAATAAGCACAAAGCGAGCATCATTCCAAATAAAAAAATAACTAACTTTCTCTTGTGGTACGGGCTTCTAGCCCGTCACTCACAAAGAACGGGCGAGGACACCCGTACCACAAGATGGATAATTTATTTCTTGGACATCCCCTAACGACAAATGACTAATTACGATCCTTCTAGTCGCGCTTAAACCCGCGCTCTTCGGGTAGCTCCCCTACAGTGCTTAAAATTTTTTACGAACGATTTAGGATTGCTATAAAATGCTCCATACTGAAGATGGAAGAGATTTAGTCAAGGCTTGTGAAAGCATAACTTTAAGAGCAATTTTGAAAAATTTTTAGTAAAAGGTTTATGGATAGAACATTAGAATCGCAAGTTGAAGAACGTTCAATTCAAGTTGCATCAGGCGTAATTAACCTAGAAGGCGATCTGAGGATACCTGAAAATGCTCGTGGAGTTGTGCTGTTTGCTCACGGTAGTGGTAGCAGTCGGCATAGTTTAAGAAATCGTTATGTTGCCCAAGAATTAAATAAAGCAAGGCTAGCTACCCTCTTGATTGACCTGCTAACTCAAGATGAAGAAGAAATAGACAATCAAACAGGACAATTACGTTTTAATATTAATTTATTAGCTCAACGGCTAATTGATGCTACAGAATGGCTAGCCCAAAATCTAGAGATTTACAAAACAAAAATTGGTTACTTTGGTGCTAGTACCGGTGCAGCAGCAGCTTTAGTAGCAGCTGCACAACATCCAAATGGTATTCGTGCTGTTGTTTCTCGCGGTGGAAGACCTGACTTAGCAGAAGCGTCGCTGTCAAATGTTCAAGCGCCAACACTGTTAATAGTCGGTGAAAAAGATACGCCCGTTATTCGCATGAATCAAGAAGCGATGGAACAGCTACAAGTAGAAAAGAAGTTAGCCATTGTTCCTGAAGCAACACATCTTTTTGAAGAACCGGGAACACTAGAGGTAGTTGCACGCTTATCGAGTGAGTGGTTTGAACAATACTTAGTTACATTACCTCAGTAGTCAGCACAATGAAAAGAAGGAAACTTTACTCATCTGGTGCGATGGCGAATCAAAATTCTTAATCTATAACTAGTTGACAACAATGTTACTACTACTTAGTTATGTTTATGCGATCGTCACAGCAGTTTTTGTTATCTTGTTTCTGCTGGAAAGAATCTTTCCCTTGCGATTGCAAAAGCATTCACTCATAAAGAGGTTGTTTATCAACTCCTGTGTTATTACTTTGGCTTTTGCCGCAAATGCGACTGTTGTTCAACCGACTGCTCAATTTATGTTGCAGTGGACTCACTTACAGTCATTTGGATTGGTTCATCTTGTGGCACTACCTACAGCCATCAAAAGCGTCATAGCTTTTTTATTGATGGATTTAACATACTACTACTGGCATAGAGCGAATCACAGATTTCTGATTTTGTGGCGCTTTCACAACGTACATCACATCGATCCAGATTTAGACATTTCTACAGGTTTTCGCTTTCATATCGTAGAAATTGTTTTATCAGCAGGGCTTCGCATTTTTCAGATAGCTTTAACTGGCATATCCCTGGGAACTTACATTCTCTACGAGTTAGTTTATCAAGCAAATACCCTGTTTCACCATAGCAATACTCGTCTTCCCATCTGGACTGAACGCTGGTTAAATACAATCTTGGTAACGCCTCGGATGCATGGCGTTCATCACTCCCAAGTTGGAGACGAAACCAATTCCAACTATTCTGTTATTTTTCCTTGGTGGGATAAACTGCATCAGACACTAAGGCTTAACGTTCCTCAGTCAGAGATTGAGATTGGGATTCCGGCTTATTCCTCTCCTGATGACAACAAACTACAGCATATTTTACTCGTACCCTTTCAAAAACAACGCGATTACTGGTGCAAACCCAATAACAAACTTGTGGAAAGAAGTCCCGCCGTTTTGGGTGGAGACTTAACTCAAATGGTAGATTTTAACAACACATTAATGACAAGAAATTTCTCATTGAAAATAGAGTAGGGTTAGGGACTGGGGATTGGCGAATGGAAACTAGGAAAGAGACGTTTTCATTTTTGGTTGTGAATTTTCGTGCGATCGGCTAGCTTGAAAATGGTCTAAGTAAATGCGTGTATTAATAAATTGACATATACTGAGAATAACAAGTTGTAATTCTTAGTGTAAAGTATGCCTCTTTGGATGAGAAATTTTCAAAGTTTATTAAATATTTTCCTAAAATCTAATTGTCCTCTATGCGAACGTCCTACTAGTCAAGAAGTTTGCCAAAACTGTACTCAGAAACTACAACGATCTTGTTTGCCTAATCCTGGTGTTCGTTGGAACCAACCTCTGCCAGTTTTTGCTTGGGGAAGTTATGGTGGTACTCTAAAATTAGCGATCGCTACTATGAAATATAAAAACCATCCTGAAATTGCTCGTCCTTTGGGTCAATACCTAGGTAACGCATGGTTATCAAGTAGCACTGCACGAAATACAAAATGCATAGTTGTGCCAATTCCACTTCATTCTGAGAAGCAAAAAAAGCGAGGTTTCAACCAAGCTGCACTAATAGCCCAAAGTTTTTGTGAAACAACAGGATTACAACTAAAAGTCAACGGATTGGAGAGAGTACAAGAAACTGAAGCACAGTATGGTTTAACTGTGTCTGAGAGACAAAAGAATCTAGCTAAAGCTTTCCGAATAGGACAAGATTTTCGTCACATATTAAAAACCCCCGTGTTATTGATTGATGACATTTACACCACTGGTGCGACTGCCAAATCTGCTACCCAAACACTTCATCAATCTGGAATTAGAGTTTTAGGAATTGTAGCAACTGCTACTACCTTCAACCCGAACAACCCTAGTTACAATTCCAGATAAAAACTACACATGGGCAAATTCTAGTCAGGAAAACTATAATTAACCAAACGGCGCTGTTTTCATGGAAGAGTCTCCGAATGGTAAGTAAGGCTTTTGCAGTGGGGTTGAGAAAACTCGCGATTGCGAGTGCCACAGTAGTAGTAATTGGTTTTGGTACAAAAGCAGCTTTTGCTCAACCAGCAAATAAGTTGTATAGTCCGATTCCTTTACCACTAAGTAATGAAATTTCCGATATGCTCTCTGATAAGGATATTCCTACAGGTCAAGGCGGATATGCTCGCGATTACATGGTGAAATTGAGTAAGGGAGATAATTTAGCCATTGATTTAATCTCTGAGAGCTTCGATGCTATCATTACCTTGCTAGCACCCGATGGCACCACTGTAGCAGAAAATGATGACGGTCCCGATGGTAGCAGCAATTCTCTACTTTTTACCAGAGTTTCAGAAACAGGGAGTTACATCGTTCGCGTCCGATCGTTTGGAGAAACCGGAATTGGTGCTTTTAAATTAAAGGTAACACGACTGCAACCAGTTAAGGGGAGTTAGTTGTTAGTTGTGTAGGACAGGCGTCTCGCCTGTCATCGTTAGTAGATAGTAGTCGCTCGTTGTAGCATTAACAACTAACAACTAACCACTAACCAAACCAAAAGTAAAGCTTCTGTCCACTCAACAACTGCACCGTAAGTGTCTCCCGTATGTCCGCCCAACTTACGGTTAAACCAAGCACCTGTAAGAGTAGCGATCGCAATTCCTGCAATTGCCATTCCTAGAGCAAACAACAGACGCTGTTTGTTCAGTAATATTTCCAATACACTTAAACTGACTACCAAGAACAATCCTGGTAACAAATCTTTATAAGAACGAATCGCTTGTTTGTGCAATGCGCCCTTACCAGTTGGTTTGAGGTAAGGATAGCGAACGATTGCCAATTGTTGACCCCAACGTCCCCACCCACAAACTGCCATTAAAGCTAACCAACGATTGTTCTCTAAATCTGTTAAAGCAGCTATTTTTATACCCACCAAAACAACAGCTGCTATTGCACCAAACGCACCCGTTGCACTATCTGCCATCACCTCAAGTCGCCGCTTGGGATCTCCCACTGCCAAACCATCAGCTGTATCCATAGCTCCATCTAAGTGCAATCCTCCGGTTAGAGCAATCCAAATACTGACGAGCAAAGCACTACGAGTCAATATTGGTACTCCTAAATAATTCATTCCAATATCCAACGCTCCCAAAATACTCCCTATGGTCAACCCCACCCAGGGAGCATATTGCGCCACATACTTAAAGTCTAATCCTTCCAGATAAGGCATGGGAATACTTGTATAGAATATTATAGAAGCAGCCATATTTAATATGTGTTGTTTCCACCACTGATGTCGATTGGCCATCTGAAGGAAGAGCAGTAAATTATAGAAGATAAAATGTAGCTTACAAGATGAACCCAAAAGCAAGAAATACGGATAGTTTATTCTTCCTCTTTTTTAAAGCTTTAAATAAGATTTATCCGTATCGGGAACTAATGGAAAAAATTTTGTTATGCTATGCTCAGTGATGATTTGTTATTATGTGTAAATTATCACTAATTGAATTAGCCATAGCAGTCTTAAAAGTCAGTGACAGTACTGTAGTACTGTGACTCACAAATTTATTGATTGCAGCTTTTCAATAGATTGTCCTACAGGTGAAGATTTTGATTAAAATGTAGGGATTCAGCAAAGCTGTAACAATAAAAGTAGAGCTATGTTGAACTCATTTGCGCTCCAAAAAGTGTTTAATTTATGAGTAACCATCTACCCGATACCAAGATACCAGCTCCGTGCATTATTGATACAGGCGTGGTTGTGAATAAGCAAGATATGTGGCGATTACTGACAGATTTAGGTCGCGTTCGCTACATTCACACCCATGAGGGAAAATTGCAGGGCGAGGGAGAGGGGGATGTCATGGAGGTTTTTGCCAATCCGAAACGGTCTACCTTAGTCGCCAACCACACGCTTTATCTGAATGTTTATAGTTTTGATTACTTGGAATTAAAACTGTCTCCGGAAAAAGAGACTTATTTTGACCTGATCCAAGAAGGAATGTGTTTGCGACTGATTCCCCTGTCCATTCCTTTGGAGGAGAGACAAGACCGTTGTTTTCACGTCAGTGCTTTGGAAGCCATGATGGAGCAAGTCTTCTCAGCTAAGTGGGATGCGGAGATGGATGATGATAACTGCGACCTGTTTTAGTTGGTCACTGGTTACTGGTCACTGGTCACTGGTCACTGGTCACTGGTCACTGATTCCCCGAATGTTACTATTAGCTATTAGCCCTTAGCAATTAGTAAATTCTCTCTTGAGTGCACAATTTTCTTTTCAACGTCTTGCTTCCTGTAGCCAGACAAAGGCGCGGGTGGGAGTTTTTTCTACCCCTCACGGTATAGTAGAAACTCCACGATTTATGCCTGTGGGGACGCTAGCAAATGTCAAAACTATGACTCCATCTCAGCTAGAGGACACTGGAGCGCAAATGGTTTTGTGCAATACTTATCATTTACACCTCCAACCAGGTGAAGCAATTGTAGCAGGAGGTGGAGGGCTGCATAAATTTATGGGTTGGAATGGACCAATTCTGACAGATTCAGGTGGGTTCCAAGTGTTTAGTTTAAGTGAAATGCGGAAAATTAGTGAAGAAGGAGTGATTTTTCGCTCGCCCCATGATGGTCAAATTATTAACTTAACTCCAGAACGTTCTATTGAAATTCAAAATACTTTAGGTGCGGATGTCATTATGGCATTCGATGAATGTCCGCCTTACCCAGCCACACGCGAAGAAGTAGAAGCCGCCACACAAAGAACTTACCGTTGGCTAAAACGTTGTGCGATCGCTCATCAACGTCAAGACCAAGCCTTATTTGGTATTGTACAGGGAGGCGTGTATCTCGATCTGCGTTCTCAAGCAGCTTTGTCTCTGGCAGAATTAGATTTACCTGGATACGCTATTGGTGGCGTCAGCGTGGGCGAACCACCCGAACTCATTTCTCACGTAGTCAAAGCAACAGCACCTCTACTACCACCAGAAAAACCTCGTTACTTAATGGGAGTCGGCACATACCGAGAAATTGCTATCGCCATCGCATCTGGAGTTGATTTGTTTGATTGCGTTATTCCCACCCGTTGGGCAAGACACGGTACAGCAATGGTACAAGGCGAGCGATGGAATTTAAAAAATGCCAAGTTTCGCGAAGACTTTACACCGATGGATGAAACTTGTCCTTGTTATGCTTGTCGAAACTTTAGCCGTGCATATATATCTCATTTAGTCAGAGCGCAAGAGATACTAGCGTATACCTTGTTAAGTATTCACAATATCACTGAATTGATTTGCTTTACTCAAAAGATACGAGAAGCAATACTGAACGATACCTTTGCAAACGATTTTGCTTCATGGCTTGACAGTGACCAGTAATCAGTGACCAGTGACCAGTGACCAGTGACCAGTGACCAGTAATCAGTGACCAATGACCACTACCACGTGTTAAGATATTTCTCAATTCTGAAAGCTGTGTTGGATAGGTGGATTTAATAAATATGGAAGCAGCATTGTTGTTGGCAAAATTACCCGAAGCTTATCAAATTCTCGATCCTTTGGTAGACGTTCTGCCAATCATCCCCGTATTCTTCTTGTTGCTTGCTTTTGTTTGGCAAGCCGCTATTGGTTTTAGATAAATCAATTGACTCATTGACCTAAATATAGGCTCAATACTCCCCAAACCCGGCGCTTTTTGGCAGTCGGGTTTTTTTTCTTACACTTTGTCAATAAAATTGATATTTCTTAATAAATTGTAATAAATTAAGAGAGTGGGTAAAATATAAAAATAAAGCGAGTATGTCAGGTAACGCCTTTACCGTAAAATTCGGGAGGTTGTACCTCATGAAGGGCGAACTATAAGCTTTTCATGCTTTCCCTTTATCCTTAATACTTTTTTAGTTGAGTTTACGTAAATGAGGTATCAGAAATGGGTAACATCACATTTGTGAAAGAGAATAAAGAAGTCGTAGCAGCTAACGGCGCGAACTTACGAGAAAAAGCCTTGCAAAACAATGTTGACATATACAAACTTTTTGGCAAGATGATGAATTGTGGTGGGTACGGTCAATGTGGCTGTTGTGTAGTAGAGATTGTTGAAGGCTCGGACAATTTATCGCCCCGTACCGATGCAGAAAGGAAATTATTGAAGAAAAAACCAGAAAATTGCCGTCTTGCTTGTCAAACTCTGGTAAATGGTGCAGTTAGTGTAATTACAAAGCCGTAGCAATATAAAGGATGAAGGTATAAAGTCATATTTCTTTTGCCATGAAATGGTATCCTAAAAGTGTTACCTAGATATTGAAGCGAGGCTGTCTTCCCATGCAAGTTAACGATCTAGGGTTCGTAGCGAGCATTCTGTTCGTTCTCGTTCCTGCAGTCTTTTTAATAATTCTTTACATTCAAACTGCTAGCCGCGAAGGTAAAAAAGATTAACAAGCAGTTCAAAATTCAAAATTTAAGATCGAGAGAACCCCTACACTTATATGGTAGGGGTTTTTATTGAGCGATCGCCGTTCGTTCAACTTTCCTTAATCTACTGTTCGTGCCAACAAAACTGGACAGTTGGCATTCACTCG
Source organism: Scytonema hankhaensis NUACC26 (assembly GCF_045865695.1). NCBI lineage: Bacteria > Bacillati > Cyanobacteriota > Cyanophyceae > Nostocales > Scytonemataceae > Scytonema > Scytonema hankhaensis. The sequence goes on along the minus strand of NZ_BAACAP010000192.1, from coordinate 14,152 downwards.
CACATAATCAGACAAAGATGCACCTAAAAGTCTGTCTATATCTACCAAACTCTTAGCAATAGTAGGACGACGATCTGGAGAACCAAGAAGTAGTAAATCTACTTTCCATTCATCTGCTAAACGACAAATTTCTTCACCTGGTTTACCACTACTGACCACACAACGAACCGGGACACCATATTTTTTAGCTTCTGCAGCAGCGGCGGCTAAAACAGGGCTGTGTTCTGAACTAATTTCATGCCTTTCAGATGCTTTGCCACGCAAATCTGTATTAATATTAGCCAGAAGTAACTCTCCTCCCTTAATATCTCGTAAGAGGAATAGAGCTAAACTTAAGCAATGCTTGGCAGCCTCTGAATTATCCATTGCCACCATAATACGGTTAATTCTTTTGACATAAACGTCATCTTTAACCAACAACATGGGGCGAGAAGATAGTTGGAAAACATACTGACTGACAGAGTTTGATAAAATCGATTGTAGGCGTTTGAGTCCTCGCGAACCCATGATAATCAAGTCAGCTTCAATTTCATCGGCAACCTGACAAACCACAGTTTTGGGATCGCCTTGACGTAAAATAGAGGAAACCCGACTGGGATCTAGGCTCAAATACTGAATAGCATTCGCTAAAATTTTGCCTCCTTCTTCCCATTTAGCTGTCATATTTTCAGCAATCACTTGATCTGGTACAACGTGTAAAACGGTTACTTTTGCTCGTTGAATTGAAGGCACATCCTTTAAGGATTTGAGCATTTCTTCAGCGTGACCTAAGCCGGAGACAGCCAGCAAAATTTTTTCTATCATCTTAGATCTTCTTTGGGTTCAGGTTACCTAATTGACTCAATAATAGTTATTGGTTAATTGTTAGTAGTTAGTTGTTCTAGCAACCACTAACTACTAACCAATAACTACTAACAGTTCGGGTTATTCGTCCCCAGTTTTTGAAAAGATTAACTGGGTTCTTGATAATTCCAGCTTACTATTAATTCTGACCTATGAACTTAACGAATGGTTATTAAATTTATTAGTTGTAATCTATGTTTACTCTTTTTAATTAGAACAAAGTTAAGTAATGCAAAGAAGACTTGAAATAATAGATGAATATGACTTCTATTTTTTTACAAAATATAAAGATGACTATGGTTAAAAACACATCCGACTTTCTCTCATAAATTATCCATCTTGTGGTACGGGCGGGGACGCCCGTACATGAGGTACATGAGTTATGGATAAATATACTAGTGGCAGGCTAGAATCCAGCAACAAATTTTTACGCTGCAACAGCTAAACCATTATGCTTGAGTAGGGGTTCAGTACTTGGTTCGCGACCTCGGAAGGACTTAAAGACCTCCATAGGATGCCGACTACCGCCAAGAGCCAACACCGTCTCTCGATAACGTTTGCCTGTTGCTTTTATGGCTGTCTCGTTATCAAGACCCACTTCTTCAAATGCGGCAAAAGCATCTGCACTTAGAACTTCAGCCCATTTATAGCTGTAATAACCCGCAGCATATCCTCCAGCAAATATGTGTCCAAACGCACATAGGAAGGCATCTTCAGGTAATGGTGGCAGAACAGTTGTGGTTTTGGCTAGACGCGATCGCACATCTTTAGGAGTTTCCGTACCACCCGGACGATAGCGGTGATGGAGTTCTAAATCGACAAGACTGATATGGATTTGTCGCAACATACCAGTACCAGTCATGTAATTCTTTGCTGCTACTAGCTTGTGGTAATAATGTTCTGGTAGAGGTTCCCCTGTTTCATAGTGCTTTGCCATACCAAACAAAGTTGGTTTGTCATAGCACCAATTCTCCATAAACTGGCTCGGTAATTCCACTGCATCCCACTCAACATTATTAATACCTGCCGCAGAAGGATAATCCACCTTTGTTAGCATGAGGTGCAAGCCGTGACCGAACTCGTGGAACAGGGTTTCAACTTCGTCAAAAGTCATTAAGCTAGGCTTACCATCTACAGGAGGGGTTTGGTTGCAAATTAAATAAGCCACAGGTAACCGAACCGTTGTCACTCCATTTTCTACAATCTTGCCACGGTTAATACAAACATCCATCCACGCACCGCCACGTTTTTCAGCAGGACGGCTGTAAGGATCTAAGTAAAAATAAGCAATAGGATGACCCGCTTCATCAGCAATTTGGAAGTACCGCACATCCTCATGCCAAACAGGGGCTTGACCATCAGCAGGGGTAACAGTCATGCCAAATAGTCGATTTACCAATCCGAATAAACCATCGAGAACTTGAGGGAGTGGGAAGTAAGGACGCAACTCTTCAGCAGTAAAAGCAAATTTTTCTTCTCGCTGACGTTCTGCCCAAAATGGAATGTCCCAATGCCACAAATCCTTGGCTTCTGGTGCTCCTTTGGATGCAGCAAAAGCTTTGAGTTCATCCAATTCCTTAACAGCAGCATCATAACTACGGAAACGCAATTCTTCCAACAAAGACGCCACTGCTTTGACGTTAGGAGCCATTTTACTAGCCAAGCTTAATTCAGCATATGTCTGATAACCAAGCAACTCTGCCAGTTCTTGACGCAATTCCAAAATACGTTCGATAAGTGGGTTATTATCAAACTCACCTGACGAAGCACGGGCAATAAAAGCTTTATAAAGCTTTTCCCTTAAGTCTCGTCGGGTACTGTGCTGCATGAAGGGTATGTAACTAGGAGCATCTAAAGTAATGCGCCAAAGACCATTTTCCGTTGTAGCGTTTTCTTCTCCTGCAGATCGTGCAGCTTGTGCGGCTAAGCTAAGTAAGCTAGGGGGTAAGCCATCAATTTCTTCTTGAGTGGTTAAAGTCAAGCTAAAAGCTTTAGTTGCATCAAGCAGATGGTTGGAAAATTTAGTAGATAAATCGGCTAACTCCATCTGGATGGCGTTAAAACGCTCTCTTGCTTCTCCTTGCAAACCAACACCTGCAAGTTCTGCATCTCGAATGGCAGATTCAACAATGCGCTGTTGGGCTGCATCCAAAGTTGCCCAAGTCTCACTGGCGCGGAGTGCTTTGAAAGCATTGTAAATAGGTTGGCTTTGGCTGAGTTTGTTGGAGAACTGAATCACTGGTGGCTGTATAGTTTCAAAAGCTTCGCGCAATTCGGGGCTATTTTTTACACCCATAAGATGATTGACAATACCCCAACTCCAGTACAAGCGTTCTGTAAGATTTTCTAAAGGTTGTACTAAACCACTCCATGTCGGTTCTACACTAGCTTCTAATCCAACGAGTTCTTGGTCTAATTCTGCTAAAAGCTGGTTGAATGCTGGTACAACTTGCTCTGGTTGTATTTCTGCAAAAGGTGGTAAGCCAGAACCTTTTAGTAAGGGGTTATTGGGAATAATAACTGCTTCACTCATCATTGCTGTAAGAGTACCCGGTAAATAAAAACAAAAAGCGACTTTTCTTTCTTGTATCTTCTAATGTAGCGATAGAAGAATGCTATTGCGGGTTTCTTGCAACTGGAGGTGATAGAAACCATACCGCTTGGAACTGTAAGTGCTCTTTTGAACAAAAATGATTCCCCTTACCCCACCCAAAATGTAAATATTTTCTAGTATTTTTGGGTGGGGTAAGGGGAATCCAAGCCTCAAAGCGCAGCAACATTATTCTCAATCCTGATTGTTATCGAAGTCTGACTACACCTGATTCTTGCCCATGCTTCAATATGGAGCCGAACCCAGTTACCTTAGGTTTGCCTAGGTTCCTTAACTCGATCGATTTGTTCTGTCACCCATTTTTCGCGCATACACTGTTGTCTTAGCTCTAGACTTCTCATATTTAGCTGTATATGCTCTGACTTTTTCAGGATTTCGCTTCTGCCAATTTTTCTCTTGATTTTGTTTTAGCCACTTGACTATTACTTAACGTTTAGTAAAATAAAATTAGAGTGGTAGGTCGAACCAATGGGCAAGAAAAGAAAAAATAACAAGAGAAAAAAGAATTTAGCAGAAATAATTAGAACTGATGTTTGGGATTTGGCAATTAAACCAGAAGAAAAACAACAGCTAATTATGACAGTAGAAGAGTATCGAAGGTTCTTAAAGCCTCTTGTCTTAATTATAAATGCCCAATGGGTAAAACTTGCCGAGCTATCTTTAAAGGAAACAGTGGCTGCTATTGAGAAAATAATCCATAAAACAGCAGACAATCCAGAGCCTAAACATAATTATTATCAAAAAGTCGTTTATAAGTATCCATCTTTCCGGAAATTTCCCAGTTATCTAAGAAGGGCTGCTATTGCAGATGCTATTGGTATAGTATCAAGTTTCCAGACTCGTTACAGAGAATGGCAATCTGGCAAAAGGTCAAAACGTGATGCTAAACCGCCACGATTGACGGCAATGTGTAACTCTTACCCATCTTTATATAAGGGTCAACAAATCCGTTATGGTTTAAATTACAGTTCGGTAGATATCAAAGTTTGGAATGGCAAGGATTGGGTATGGATTAAGAAAATACCAGTGAAAGGGCATGGTAACAATAGACATCTCATTGCCAACAATGAGATGCAATCTCCGGCATTAGTGGTTAACAAGAAGACTTGTCAATTGTCTATACCTGTCAAAATTCTGAAAGTAAATAAGGAGGAATCCGATTACGTATGTGCCATAGATATAGGGATCAATAGTAGCAGTGTTTGCAGCATCGTAGATATCAAAGGTACTGTAAAAGCCAGATTGTTTATCAATCCAGCAAGAGACATAGACCAACGCAATCAACGACGCATGATGATAGCTCATAAATCCAAGCAAACCAAAGCAAGAATTGGAAAAGACAAAAAACTACCCAAGGGTTTTTGTAAAGGGCTATATCGCAAATCTTCAAATATTAATTTGGAGATAGCCAGAAAAATTAGTAAGAGAATTATAGAATTTGCCAATTTCCATAAAGTTAAGGTAATTGTTATAGAAAATCTGAAAGGATGGAAAGCTAAGGCAGGTCGGAAAAAATCTCTAACTAAACAAAAATTCCATCTTTGGTGTCATCGAAAAATATTTGAGACATTAACCCAGAGATGGTCAGAGTTGGGAGGGATTGTTCAAGCTGTTAATCCTAAATACACGAGTGCCTATGCTTATGATGGAAGCGGAAAAGTCAAACGGAATAAAAATAATTATTCTATAGCTAAGTTTCCAAGTGGTAAATTTTATCAAGCCGATCTCTCTGCCTCTTACAACATTGCTGCTAGGTATTGGTATTGTGTCTTAATAGGTGACAGCACATTCTCTAGAGTATTCGTAGATAGAAATTCAACGAACAAATCGCGGACGCCGATAACGCTGGGGACGTTGTGGGGACTGAGTGCCTCATAGCGTAAGAATCCCCAACCATAATCGTCAGATTTGGTTGGCGGTGCGTTCAACAGCTAGCAGTCAGGATTGTCGTACACCTGCTAGGATTAGCGCGATCGCTTCAGTGGTGTGCTGCTCTAGCATTGGTTTGCTCAAAAGCCGCTTACCCTGGGGAAACTGCTGAATGTTTCCTGCACCAATAAAATAGAACAAGCAAGTTCCCATAATATTAATTGCAGACTGAAACGGATCGAGTGGACGAAATATCCCCTCAGCCACGCCTTGTTGCAGAATTGCGATCAAAGTAGTATCAATACTCACAGAGCTACTGTGTTTATAGTACTTTCCCTGGTTTTGCACTGCTTCGTGAAACATGATAGTCGGGAGTTTTGGGTTACGCGATACACAACCGAGCAATGCTCTCAAAAATCTTTCCAACGCGACTTCACCAGACAAATCCTCCAACTGTAATTGCTGAATTGTTTGCCTTAGATCGGTATGCGATCGCTCCAAGACCGCTTGATACAAACCTTCTTTATCTTTAAAGTAGTAATAAATCATCGACTTTGCAACACCTGTTTTGGCGGCGATCGCTTCTGTTCGCGCCGCCGTAAAACCATGTTGGGCAAATTCTTCTTCCGCTGCTGCCAAAATCACAGCTTGAGTCGCTTCAGCATCTCGAACTGGCTTGGCATTCTTTACTTTTTCTGATTTTGTACGCGCCACAGTTGTTACAGGATTCAAAGAACTTATGAATCAGTATACCTCTTCCCGACTGAACAGTCAGTTGACAAGAGCGCGTCAAACCTGTTTGATGAAAATTAACTAACTGACAAGTCTGTCGACAAATTTGGGATATATGAAAAAAGTAATCATCATCGGTGGTGGAATTGGCGGTGCTGCAACTGCGCTCGCCCTGAGTCGTGCTGGGATTGAGCCTGTCGTCTACGAGCGAACTAAAGAGTTGCAAGAAGTCGGGGCTGGAATTGCGCTTTGGGCAAACGCAACCCACATCTTGAAGAACTTAGGTTTATTGGAAGAAGCGATGAAAGTTGGTTATCTCACCACAAACTATCAATTCAATTCGCAACGTGGCTTTGAGTTAGTGAACGTCGCACTTGATGGCTTTGAGTTGCCCGTTATTGGAATTCATCGTGCCCAATTGCATCAGCTATTGTGCCGCAATGTACCGGGTGAGAAATTTATTTTGGGAGAAACTTTTGAGCGATTTGAGCGCAAGGACAATCGGGTTTATGCCTATTTTGCTTCAGGTTTGAGCGTTGAAGGAGATGCGTTAATCGGCGCGGATGGGTTGCGGTCGCAAGTCAGAGCCGCCATTTTAGGTGACGAGGCTCCCACTTACCGAAATTTCAAGACTTGGCGTGGTTTAACCGATTATATTCCAAGTGCATACCGTCCTGGTTACATTCAAGAATTTTTAGGATGCGGTAAAGGATTCGGTTTCATGATGCTTGGGCTTGGCAAAATGTATTGGTATGCAGCAGCAACCGCACGCCAAGCACAACCAGATGCTGCGCTCGGTCGTAAAAAAGAGCTATTGACAATGTATCAGGATTGGTTCAGAGCCATTTCTGAGTTAATCACTGCTACAGATGAAGCCAATATTTTGACCACAGATTTATACGATCGTCCGCCAAAACAGCCTTGGAGTCAGCAAAATGTTACGCTACTCGGTGATGCTGCCCACCCCATGCTACCCACTATGGGGCAGGGCGCTTGTACAGCTTTGGAGGATGCTTATGTCGTTGCCCAATGCTTGCAAGCACAACCAGATCTAAGTATTGCTTTTCAACAGTATGAGTCAGAGCGTTTTCCGCGTACCAAGGCAATTGCCCTTGCATCGAGGCAATCCGGCAAGATGGGCGAATTGAAAAACCCGGTAGCTGTGGGACTTCGCAATACTTTTATGAAGGCAATGGGTTCAGCGATCGGCAACAGTTTCAAGTCTTTTCATGCTTACCGAGCCTAGTCACTCACAGATAACTACGAAGTTTACAGTACTGCACTGGCTATATATTGAGCGAAGTTTTACAATACTTAAAGAATGTGAAAGCTTCAGAAAAGACATGATGAGTCCAGGGACAGTTATCTCTCTTGGTAGCGTCAACGCTGACTTCCAAGTGCGCGTCGATCGCCGACCAAATCTGAACGAGACGCTCCCAGCACACGATTTTATCAAACTTAGTGGCGGCAAAGCGGCGAATGTTGCCTATCTTGCTCGCCGCCTTGGCATCAGCGCGACACTGATTGCGCGTGTTGGTGCCGATTCATTGCAGGAGCAGGCGCTACAGCCGCTACGCGAGATCGGCGTTGACCTCCAATACGTGCGTGCCGTTGAGGGTAAATCAACTGGTGTTTCCATGATTACAGTTCCGCCCGATGGCAACAAGGGAATTATACTGGCTGAAAATGCGAACCAGGACTGGTGCTCGGAAGATGTTCCCATGGTTAGCAGAGCTATTGAAAATGCACCGCCCGGATCGGTACTGGTGGTTGACTATGAAATAGCACCCTTCATGGTCGAGCATGCGATCGCCATTGCTTGCGAGGGAGGAATCCCGGTGCTCCTCGATCCATCACCAACAGATCGGGTCGAGCAGAAAATATTCTCCCAGGTTAACTACATCCTCCCTGACGCTGGTGAGGCGAAGAGGTTAACTGGCATTGAGAGTGACTCGGTCGATAGTGCTGTCCAAGCCGCACGCTACTTTGTAGAGCACGGTGTTGAGAACGCTTGCGTGAAGCTGAGTGATGGTGGTTGTGTTCTCGCAAACCGTGAGATAGTACTGCACGTTCCACCCATCTCGGTAAACGTCGTCGATACCACAGGCGCAGGCGATGCCTTTGCAGGTGGTCTCGCCGTAGCTGTACTTGAAGGTCGCTCGTTGCGTGATGCTGCCTGCTTTGCTACGGCTGCCTCGCACGCCGCTGTGACCAAATACGGTTCTCAGCCTGCATATCCAACGCGCTCGGAGATCGACGCGCTCTTTAAACAACTCATAAACCAAACTCATGTCTTATAGTAACACGTGTGATTTAGAAAGCGCCTGGACTATTAGCTTTGAAGACTACGAGCCTGAAGAGGAAGGTCACCGGGAATCCCTCTGCGCTCTTGGAAACGGCTATTTTGTCACTCGTGCGGCAGCTTTTGAGGCAACTGCCGATTGTATTCATTACCCTGGTACCTACCGAGCAGGGATCTACAATCGACTCGTTAGCCATATTGAAGGCGAAGATGTTGACGATGAATCGATTGTAAATCTGCCTAATTGGTTGTTGCTAACGTTTCGTATTGAAGGAGGCGATTGGTTTTCGATTGACAATGTTGAAATTCTTTCATATCACCAGAAGCTTCACCTTCGGCACGGTGTCCTACAGCGAGAAATTCAGTTTCGGGACTCCCTGGGGCGGCAAACGCTTCTTCGCGAACAACGCTTTGTCAGCATGGCTCTACCGCATCTTGCTGGGTTAAATGTTGAACTCATCGCCGAAAACTGGTCTGGCAATTTGGAGATTCATTCAGCCATCGACGGGCGTGTAATTAACAACAATGTCGATCGCCAGAAAGAGTATAGCAAGCAGCACCTCGAGCCTTTGGAAACCGGAACACTCGAACCGGAAGGTATCTGGCTCAAAATGCGTACCTGTCAGTCGCATATCAATATTGCATTGGCAGCACGTACCCGCGTGTTTGTCAATGGTAACGCAACTGATTCGGTACGAGTTTACGACTGTGAGGAGGCACAGGTTGTAGAGAGGATTCATTTGTCTGTCAAGCGCGGCAGTGCGATCGCGATTGAGAAAATTGCCGCCTTATACACGTCACACGACTACGCAATTGGCGAAAGCGGAGAGGCAGCACAGCAAGCAATCCAAGATGCACCTAGCTTTGTGAGTCTGCTTGATGCACACAAGCGAGCGTGGGCGCTCCTGTGGATGCGCTGCGAGATCGACATCGCTCCAGTAGAGTACCTACGTGCGATACGGCTGCATATCTTTCATATATTACAAACTGTCTCACCTCATACAACTGACATTGATGTGGGTGTGTCAGCTCGTGGTTGGCACGGCGAGAACTATCGCGGACACATTTTTTGGGATGAGACCTTTGTGCTGTCGTTCTTAGCCCCCCGCTTTCCTACTGTTGCGCGATCGATATTGCTGTATCGCTACCGTCGCCTCAACTTTTCGCGGCACTTGGCTCGTCAACACGGTTATAGTGGCGCAATGTTTCCTTGGCGTAGCGCCAGTACTGGACGCGAAGAGACACCCCGTTTTCAGTTCAATCCGCTCTCCGAGCATTGGATACGGGATAAAACTTGCTTGCAGCACCACATCAACGCGATTATTGCTTTCAATGTGTGGAAGTACTATACAGTTACCAACGACATTACGTTTCTATGTGACTACGGGGCTGAACTGATAATAGAGATAGCACGCTTCTGGGCAAGTATTGTGACATATAACCCCAAATGCGATCGCTATGAAATTCTTAGTGTAGTTGGTTCAGATGAATACCATACCGCCTATCCAAATACGGAGATTCCTGGAATTGACAACAACACTTACACTAACGTTATGGCAAGCTGGACACTTTGTTGTGCGCGAGAGGTGCTCAACATACTACCACCCTCGCCCTGCGCCGAACTTTGCTACAGGCTCAAGCTTAGCCAAGACGAGATCGAGCACTGGAATGTTATTAGCCAAAAGATGCATATAGACTTTCATAATGATGGTATATTAAGCCAGTATGAAGGATTCGAGAACCTTTCGGAGTTTGATTTACAGCAGTTTCACGAACAACACGGTTCTCAACGTGTTGACTGGGTTCTTGAAGCTGAAGGCGATGATATCAATCGATATCAAGTGACCAAGCAGGCTGATGTAGCAATGCTGTTCTTTCTGCTGACTGAAAAAGAAGTGACGGTACTGTTGGAACGCCAGGGATATCAATTTAACCGGAAGCAGATGCAACGCACAATCGAGTATCATCTTCAACGCACAGCTCACCAGTCCACCCTGTCGCGTATTGTTTACGCTGGCGCACTTGCTACACTTGATAGTGATAAATCCTGGCAATTATTTGCTAAGGCGTGTTTTACCGAGATCTCGGACAAAGACAGTAAAGAGACAATAGGTGGAATCCACTTGGGTATGATGGCAGGTACGTTGTATATCCTCCACTATCACTACCTTGGTTTGCGTATCCAAAATGGTAGTATATACTTAGATCCATCGTTACCAACACACCTCAAACGGTTATCCATTAGTCTCCATCACCGAAGCAACGATCTGCAAATTGAAATGATAGATAATCACTTAAGCATTTCAGCCGCGTCTGCGAATACAGAATCTGTCAAAGTTACTTGTCAGGGTCAAACAATGGATCTACAACCAGATACCTCGGTAGCAATTAATCTGGCACATACTAAGCTCTTGGCTTAGGGACTTCCAAATAAAAAAGTCTTCAAAAATCTCTTGTGGGACGGGCGAGACGCCCGTTACTTTTATTAGCACTGGAAGCCGTTTCGCCTTCATTCTATCCTTTCTAACCCAGCATATACATTGAACTTTTCGCCTCGCAAAAATCCAATTAAAGTGATTCCAAATTCCTTTGCTATGGATACAGCTAAACTACTAGGTGCAGAAACAGAACAGACAATAGGAACTCCAGCAGCTACAGACTTTTGCAAAATTTCAAAACTAGAGCGTCCGCTTACCATCACAATGCGATCGCTCAAAGGTACTTGCTCATTCAGTAAGGCTGAACCTATTAACTTATCTAATGCATTATGGCGTCCGACATCTTCATGTATGGTTAGCAGTTGTCCTTGAGTATCGAATAAAGCAGCTGCATGCAAACCACCTGTTACATCAAACACGCTTTGGGCTGCTCTCAGTTTATTTGGTAATGTGTAAATAATGTCAGATGTAACTGTTAATCCTGTAGGAATGGGTGGATGATTTCGCAAGCGCAAGGCTTCAAGACTAGCCTTACCGCAAACTCCACAGGCACTAGTTGTATAAAAATGCCTTTGTAGTGTTTGTAGATCTGGATTTAAGCCTTCTCGAAGGGTTATGTTGACAATGTTGTAATGTTGTTCGCCATCTACCAAGTTGTCTACGCAATAACTGATGCGTTTGATATCTTCTCTACAGTTAATTATGCCCTCGCTGTAAAGAAACCCAGCAGCTAGTTCAAAATCTGCTCCAGGTGTTCGCATTGTTATTGCAACTGTTTGGCGTGGAAATGCAAAGCGAATTTCCAGAGGTTCTTCAGTAGCGAGATTGTCAGAACGCGATCGCACTTTACCGTTCTCTATCAGCCAAACAGTTGCTTTAGTTTTGCTTCGAGTTGGCATTGTCTAACAGTACCAGGAAATAAATTATTTCATAAACCGAGCCAATAGTATCACCTGCCGTCACACCTAGCATCTTATTCATTTATCCTCGCTTTCTATCTAAAGACAGATTGATTATTTTTTCAATATCTCTAAAGATAGACATATATTAAAGTCAGGGTATCTGCAAAACCTTTAATTGAGCGATACTAATTTCCCAAAAAAATGCTAAAAGTAATTGGGATAATTACATTCTTGGCACGAACAAGCAAAACAATGTCAGCACCCCGCACTAAAGTGACGGGGCTTCGTGCCTCGGAATTTTAGTTAGCTGACCAGCCTAAGTACTCAGGTACTACGTTATTGGCAAGGTTAAAGTCCTACCTACAGATGCGTAGCCAGTCTGTAGCACTAGAACTGGATGGTTAAACAGATTTACGAGGGGTAAGTCAGTGCTGTCTGGATAGTACCGACCAGTAACTTTGGCGAGGCTCACATTACCGCGAAAGCGAGGCTCAATTGAGCAACCCATTATGCGTACAGAGGGAACAATGTCAGTTCATAACTGCCTGAACGAAAGTAGACGGCAATTCTACCCGGCATTTAGTACCTCCAAGGCGGTAATGGAGTAAGACTGCCCTTGAAAGGGCTTCCGTCGTGTTTCCTCCACGGGCTAAAGCCACGTGAAGGAAACACTTCCCACTCTTGTTTTATAAAGTTTGGCAAAAGTTGCGATTAGTTGTAGTTCATTCTACAGAGATTTATATTGAATTAAATATTAATGAGTCACCTTTTAACATTGGCTTAGTAGTTCATTTGCCAGAGCAAGAGCATTTCAGCAAGCGATCGCTTTAAAACTTATAACACCTCTCACGGGCAAGAAGCAGGAAATATTTTTATACTTTATCCTGCTAAAAGCTATCATAAAGGCAAAGACACGCTTGTAAATTTCTTGAGGAAATTCTGATGACAACAATGCTGTCTGCGCCTAATTCTATTGAATCTTTGTTGGGTAAAGAAGCAGAAGACTTGCTCACCTACAAGGCAAAAATTTCTAAAGATTTGTTACATCTACCAGGACCAGACTTTGTAGATAGAGTGTGGCTAAGTAGCGATCGTAACTCTCAAGTTTTGAGGAATCTACAAACCCTTTATGCTACTGGGCGTCTTGCCAACACTGGATATGTATCGATTCTCCCAGTAGATCAAGGAATTGAACATTCAGCTGGTGCGTCCTTTGCACCCAATCCCATTTATTTCGATCCAGAAAATATTATCAAGCTAGCAATAGAAGGAGGTTGCAACGCTGTTGCTACAACTTTAGGAGTGCTAGGAGCAGTTTCACGCAAATATGCTCACAAGATTCCTTTGATTGTCAAAATCAACCACAATGAATTGCTGACTTATCCCAATCAATTCGATCAGGTTTTATTTGCCTCAGTTGAACAAGCTTGGAATTTGGGTGCAGTTGCAGTTGGAGCGACAATTTATTTCGGTTCAGACCAGTCTACCAGACAAATTCAGGAAATCAGTCAAGCTTTCAAACGCGCTCATGATTTGGGAATGGTAACAATTTTATGGTGTTATTTGCGGAATAATGCCTTCAAGCAAGACCAAGATTACCACCTAGCTGCCGATCTGACAGGACAAGCAAATCACTTGGGCGTGACGATTGAAGCTGACATTATTAAACAAAAGTTGCCAGAAAATAACAAAGGATACGGAGCTGTTGCCCAAGGAACTGGAAAGAGTTACGGTAAAACCAACGAGAGAGTTTATACTGACTTAACCACAGACCATCCAATTGATTTAACTCGTTACCAAGTTCTCAATTGTTACTGCGGGCGTGCGGGGCTAATTAATTCTGGAGGGGCTCCTGGTAGAAATGACTTTGCAGAAGCAGTTCGCACAGCTATTATTAACAAACGTGCTGGTGGAACGGGGCTAATTTCTGGCAGAAAAACATTTCAACGTCCCTTTGAGGAAGGCGTCAAACTATTTCACCTCATCCAAGATATCTACTTATCCTCTGAAGTGACTATAGCTTAATGTTGAACAGTCATTAAGAATTGAGACTGGGAAATTCGCCATTGGGGATCGAGCGTTACTCCCTTCCCGCGCTTATGATTACCTAAACACGTTTGGTGGGCATACCCACCCCACCAATAGGGGATGGTACATTTTCTAGGGGATGGTGCATTTTCTAGAGGATGGTGCATTTTCTTGTGGAACGGGCGAGGACGCCCGTTGTAGATAAGAAGGCAGGCGAGGCGAGGACGCCCATCCTACGATATGTGTTTATTTACGTAAATAGCTGTAATGCGTCAAGAGATAATACGCTATAACCGCTCAAAACAAAGCCCCCTTCCTAACTAGAGGAAAGAGGGCTTTGCGATGTATAGAACCTGGCACCGAGCTATTTTTGCGGGCGGCTACCCGCCAACTATCGTCGCCGCATCAATGTTTCACAACTGAGTTC
>NZ_BAACAP010000191.1:0-65840 GCF_045865695.1 Scytonema hankhaensis NUACC26 | reverse complement strand
GAGTTCATCCGTGCGCTGTTCCATGACACAAATGGTATTCCGTAGTTGCAGATGAACTCGAATGCGTGCTAAGGCTTCCTCATGCTGAATCGGTTTGGTGATGTAATCCACTGCACCCAAACTTAAGCCCTTGACTTTATCCACTGAGTCAGAAAGAGCAGTCATAAAAATTACCGGAATTTCGCGAGTGCTGGGATTGGCTTTGAGGCGTTGACAGGTTTCAAAACCATCAATTCCTGGCATCATGACATCTAATAAAATCAAGTTAGGTTTGGAGATTTGCAGGCGTTGCAGGGCAGTTTCACCACTTTTAGCGATCGCCACTCGGTAGCCCTGTTCGCTTAGCAGATCGAACAACACTTGCAGATTGGTAGGGGTGTCGTCCACAATTAAAATAGTGTTATCTTGAGTCAAATAATTTCCAGACATAATTACATAAATAATATAGTGAGTTAAGTTATAAATTAGACAACTACACAACCAGTTCAAGTAAACTCAGAATTGCTTCATCGTCAAACTTTTGGCTGAGTTCCAAAACCCGATTGGCAAAGGCAGCATACTCAGGTGCTACTTGCTTGATTCTGAGAGCTTCTTGTTGCACATCAGTCATGAATCCACCTCGAACAGCAGTGTGAAGGGCTGTGAGTTCTGTAAGCGGAGGTAGCACTATTTCTTCGTCATCACTGGTAGTAACTGCTTGGGTGCGTTCTGGTAAAGCTTCGTAAACCCATTGCAACTGCAAGAGTCGTTGTAATTCAGCGAGTAACCCCATAAACTCAATTGGTTTCGGAAAAAAGCAACTACACCCAGCATCCAGACTTGCCTGCATATCTACCTGAGATAAAGTGGCGGGGGAAGCGACGATGGGAGTGGTGGCAAAGTCAGGTAATTGACGTAGGCGGCGGGTCATTTCTAAACCATCCATGACAGACATATGTACATCAGTAATAATCAAATCGGGACGCATTTGCAGGGCAGTCTCTAAGCCTGCAAGTCCATTGTCTGCTTCTACCAGCTTAAAGCCCAAAGGTTCCAACATATTGACCACAACCAAGCGGTTTTCTGGGCGATCGTCGATCGCCAAAATTTTGCGTCGTTCGCCTAGATAGCCAATGACTTTTTGATGGTTCGCGTGTTCTACCGTCCAGTCAGAAGTCAAAAGCAAGTCTACTTCAAACCAGAAACAGCTCCCTTGACCGAGTATACTCTGAACTTGAATAGTGCTGCCCATCTTCTCGATAATCTGTTGGCTAATTGCCAAGCCCAGCCCAGTCCCTTCAATATTGCGTTCCCGTTTCCCTGCCTGCTCAAAAGGTAAGAAAATTGTTGCGAGTTTCTCTGCTGGAATACCAATACCCGTATCTTTGATCTGGAATCGAATCCGGCGGATGCAATCCGATTCCGTCGGCATATCAACGGGTTCGACCCGAAAAGTAACCGTGCCAACGTCGGTAAACTTGACGGCATTACTAAGCAAATTCAGCAGGACTTGCCGCAACCGTTTGTCGTCAGCATGGACGGCAACAGGCAGGTTCGCGGCGGGCTGGTAATGAAACTCCACACCTTTTTGCTCCGCTTTAACGCGACAAATATCAACGGTGGAAGCCAGGAAATTTGCTAGATGGAAGTCTTGGCGATAGAGTTCCATCTTTTGCACTTCCAACTTTGATAGATCTAAAATGTCATTGATGAGCGTTAACAGGTGGGAAGCACACTGGTAAATGACACCTAGCCCCTTAAGTTGCTTAGTAGTTGTGGCGGGGTCGCGTTGGAGAATTTGGGCGTAGCCGAGAATGCCATTAAGTGGAGTCCGCAATTCGTGGTTCATGTTGGCGAGAAATTCGCTCTTAATACGGTTGGCAACTTCAGCGGTTTCCTTTGCCTGTCGCAGTTCTGCTGTACGTTCTTCCACCCTTTGTTCTAGTTCTGCCTTGCTTTTTTCTGAAGCAGCGAATGAATCGCGCAGTCGTCCTGCCATTTGATTGAAGGAATGGGCAAGACCGTTAAGTTCTTGAATATTTCCCCCTGGGACGATTTGGTCTAAATCTCCAACTGCCACAGCCTGACTTGCCTGATTCACTCGCCAAATAGGAATTGCTATCCAACGCGATGTAAATATGCCGAGCACCGTTGCTACAGCCAACGCCAAAACACAAAGCCAAAGAGTCGTTTGGGTGTTGGCGTTGATTTGTCCCATGAAACTGCTTTCTGGGACGCTGGTGACAACAAACCATTCTAAGCCATATCGATCGCGCCAAGGAGCAATCTGCACGTGATAAGGCTCTCCTCGAATGTTCATTTTCAGGTTTTGACGATCGCTTAGGGTGTGAAGGTTGGGAATGCTTTGTTGAAGTTGCTTCGCTACTTCTTGCACGACTGGATTGGGGCTGTCTGTTGCTTTAAAGCGTTTAATTTCCTTGTTGGCGACTATGAAAGGTTGTTCTTTGGCAGAATTAGCTACTAACATCCCATCCCTCTCCAGGATAAATACTTGCCCAGAGCGATCGATTTCTAAATTACGTAGAAATTCACTCAGTTTCAACAGATGAATATCGATTACCATAACGCCTAACAGTTTGTGGTTGGCATCATACACTGGGTGACTTGCTGATGCTGCAACGTAGGGAGGGTAGGCGGGATCGTAGTAAGTGTAGATTTTAGTCCAAGTGGGTTTCCCAGCTTTGATGGGTTTGGTGTAGGTACTTTCGTTGAGAGTATCCCAGGTGCTGGTGGCGAGGATTTGAGTGGGGTTACCATCCCGATCTGTCGAGTAAGTCGTCACATTCTTTGGCAGACTGGGGGTTTTGGCAGCTATATCATCGATGGTGACAGTTTTGCCATCATAACGAGCAGCACCAATTGCCTCCCCTGTGGGTAGATTTATGGCAATGTAGGTTAGGTGATAGACTTGCATTTGCTGCCAGAAGTATTTGCCAATGGTTTTGCGCTCTCGCCCTTTCAATAATCCCAAACGCAAAGCATTGGCATTAATTTGGTTGACTTGATGGGGAAGTCCTAGGTACATATCCAAATGACTATTTACCTGGTAACTAGTGCGCTTTGTCAACTGCTGTGCCAGATCCTGAACCGCTTTCTCACCGTTTTTGAATGACAAATATCCAACTAGTCCCACCGCACCCAAAATTTGTAACACAAAGGGTACAATTAATACCCATTGTAAGGGGAGTGCTTTGGTATGCTGGTATGAGAAATTCTGCTTCATAACTGACAGAGCTTAGGCATTAAGGGATGACAGATACTGCCACTACTCCACAACCAGTGGAATTTAGACAATACCTTCATTAGATATAGTTCCCAAATTGACTGACTCGAATCACAACGTTTACTACAATTTATCAGCAACGTTTAAGCAACTCCCTTACCTAGGGGTCACCGTTCCGAAACAGAAATTTTTTACGAAGATGGCTGAAACTAAGATCGTCGAAAATTTTTCTGCACATTATCCGCACTCATAGCTTTGCCAACAATCACGTTCAACTGTGCTCCAAGCAGCATACATAAGGAACTTAAATTGAGCCAAAGAAGTAACACAATTCCTGCACTTAGGGTTCCGTAGGTAAGATTGTAATCACTGAAATGATTTATATAAGTGCGAAATAATCTGGAAACAGTTTCCCATAGCAATGCACCAATTATTGCTCCAGGTAGTAAGGGGGTTCCTCTTCGCCATCGACTCGGACCAAATCGGTAGACTAAACTAAAGGCTACGGCTAACATTGCAAGTGTTAAAACCCAATTAAAAAGTCTCCAAATTGATAGAATACCAGATGCTGGAATTGCACCGAATAAGAGTGCAAACTTTATAAGTAAATCGCTTACAAATGCCAGAAATGAGGCAGACATGACTAAGGAGATCGTGCCAAGTGTGAGACCGAGAGCGATGATTTTTGCCAACCAAAAAGGGCGTCGCTGCTTAATTGGTATTTGATAAATTTGGTCTAAAGCACTCATAGCTGTGTTGATAGCACCAGAAGCAACCCAGAGTGCAACAGCACAACTTATGAAAACTACTTTTTCACCTTGAGGGAGTCTAATTGTACTAAGAAATTCTTCAATTAACTTTAAAACTGGTTCGGGCGCAATGCTTAGGACTTGGCGTGGTAAAAAGTCAACTGTTTCTTGAGAAATTGCCAACATCCCAATGGCAGCTAAAATCGCTACGAGGCTGGGAAACAGTGCCAACAGGTTGTTGTAAGCCATTTCTGCTGATAGACCGAACAATCGTTGTTTGCCAGTTTCTACAATGACCTGTTTGAGTATTTTCCAGTTCAGGTGGCGAAAGAAACGAAAAAAGCGAGTGGATAGCATTGTATCAGATATTTCAAGCTCAACTTTCTTGAATTCTGTCTCATTTATCCACTGTTAAGTAGGTGAGCGCAAATATTTATCTTTGAGAAAAACCAACTACTCCCTACTCCCTATCCCCTACTGTTGTTGTATCCTACCATCCTCCATGCGAACAATGCGATCGGCGATGTCTAGGATGCGGTTGTCGTGAGTCACAAGGAGAACAGAACAGCCCTCTTCTTTAGCAAGGCGCTGTATAATATCCACCACGTCTCGTCCTGTTTCATAATAAAAAAGATTCGATCGCACTTATCTATTGGCATAATCTTTAAGGAATAGCAACCCAAAGTAATTTCATTCTTAGGACTAAGATAACTATCTTTCTTTGAGCAGTAGATTTGGGTGGAGCAAAAAAAATAAAGTTCTTTTTAACATCTCCGCTTAACATTTTGGGAGTTTAATTATGCGGATTGCTCAAGTTGCCCCTTTATGGGAAAGGGTTCCACCTCCAGCTTATGGAGGTATTGAGTTAGTCGTGGGGCTACTAACTGATGAACTGGTTCGACGCGGACATGAAGTTACGCTATTTGCATCGGGAGATTCTCGGACTCTTGCTAAATTAAAATCCGTTCATCCCGTAGCTATAAGACTCGATCCAGAGGTAAAAGAATATAGCGTTTATGAGTCCTTACAATTGAGCTGGGTGTACGAGCAAGCGCAGGAATTCGATATCATTCACTCTCATATGGGCTACGCTGCATTGACTTATGCAAATTTAGTAAAAACATCTACAATACATACATTACACGGAATTTTTACACCTGATAACGAAAAACTATTTCAACACGCACGCTCTCAACCATACGTTAGTATTTCTAATTCCCAACGAGAATCAAATTTAGCTCTAAATTACGCTGCAACAGTTTACAATGCTATTGATGTCAATAGCCATAAATTTTATCCCGTTCCGGATAATCCACCATATCTAGCTTTTCTAGGTCGAATGTCACCAGAAAAGGGTCCTCATCTCGCAATTGCTATTGCTAAACAGGTGGGTTTACCATTGAGGATGGCAGGTAAAGTGGATGAGTTTAATAGAAAATTTTTTGAAAAAGAAGTTCAACCTCTCATTGATGGTCAGCAAATTCAGTATTTAGGTGAAGCCGACCACAACATGAAAAACGAACTTATGGGTAGAGCGATCGCAACCCTATTTCCCATTACCTGGCGAGAACCATTTGGCTTGGTGATGATTGAATCAATGGTAGCGGGTACACCCGTGATTGCAATGAACATTGGGTCTACGCCAGAGGTAATTGCCCACGAGCAGACAGGCTTTTTGTGCAATAATTTAGAAGAATGCGTTCAAGCTGTCAGGAAAGTTGCAGAGATAGACCGTTACACCTGTCGTACCTATGTTGACAACCGCTTTAACGTTCAAAACATGACAGATGGCTATGAGGCTGTCTATCGTCAAATGTTAGCGTCAAAGTTTGTTCAAAATCGACCTTTGCACAAATTGAAAGTCCCTGCTACCGCCATGAGTATACCCCAGTCATCGCGCCTAAAAGGAGAATTTCTGGATGCAGTTTGAGGGACATACGGTTATTACCGCAGGCAGTGAGACACTTGAGCAAATTGCGGTGTTGGAAGATAAAACCAATATTGTTGCGTACTTTTGTTAACTATTTTTGTAGGTAGGGCTATGCCGCACGTTCGATATTGGTGGGCTGTCTTCCCTACCTACGCCTAGTTTCACGAATTCGCAGCTTGCATAACTAATGACTAACTACTACCTGTTACTGAAGAAATTCCTCCACGTCTTCGAGTTCCTCTAAATCTTCTAATTCCACCTCATCCTTAGTACTTACCGCATACTCTTTGGCTAATGTAGCAAAGGGAAAAGGAAACGGCAAAGAAACATCATCTGCAAAATAAGGCCAGCGATTTCTAAGACTGTGGACAAAACCAGCTAGTTTATCGCGTTCAATTCCTGGATAATGTACAATAGCGATTTCTAAAAGTTTAGGATTGCCAGCTGGTCTGCTACCATTATCCAGCCGAGACTGCGATCGGCGTAATAATTTCTGCTCTGTCTTCAGGAGTTTGCGTAAACTGAAATAAACTGCATTCTCGGCACGATCGCATACATTTTGCCAGCGAAAGATACCACCTATACTACTTCTGCTACTAGGAGAATCTTTGACAATAGCAACCGGAACTTCATCATTGTTAGCAACTCTCAACCGTACCATCCACAAACGATTTGTCTCTGATTCTGTTAAATCAAGTCCTTTAGGTAAACCATTGGCTGGCAATTCAGGGTTGTGTAGCCATGTCAACATCTTTCGGGCATTTTGAGCTTCTGCCATAAATAGTACGCGGGGATATTGATGCTGTTCAATTTGGGTACTTAAACAATCTCGTAAACAATGAGTAACAAATTTATTGAGAAGCTTTTGCTCTTGTTTGATATCACTTGACTTTTGTTCATCAGCATAGAAATCAGGGTTCCATTTTTCATAAACTAGGTCTTCCAATGCCTCTGGATACGAAACCCATGTGGGGAATAAAGAAGGGGTCGTCAGTTGTACTGTCCCTTTGATAGGGTTAACTCGTACCATCAGTGCTACTGTAGCAGCCTTGTTACTAGCGGTTGTTTTTCGCGTGCGACGTAAAATATAAAAGCAAGTTAGCCACATATTAGATTCTATGCCATCTTTTTCAGGATCGATTAAGGGAGCAGGTAGAATCCCGAATTGACGTAGTAAGTCTGTTACGGCTCGTCGCACACGATTTTGGTCACGCTCCTTTTCCCACTTCATACGTCCAGTCAAAGCGTGGAAGTGCTGATTAACATAACCAGCTTTCATTGCTCCAATTCGTAATGCTAATTTGGGGTCAGACTCTGGGGGAAAGTATGATTTCTTTGGTCTAATTTCAATTAATGCTCCACTTAGTCCTTCTGGTTTAGGCAAGGATGACTTAATCTTATTAATGCGTTCATCCATCAAATTAACGCGCTTTTGTTGCCGATTGTTGGCTTTGATCGAGGAATCGATATCAAGTTTTTGGGTAAGGTCTTGAACGTGCTGAGTTTTGATACGTAGAGAACCATGAGAACCTTGATAAATGATTTCTTCCCCTTGTGCTCCAGTAGGAGTTACATATGTTGTCGTTTCCCCTTTTAATGACAAGGAAAATAACTCACAAATTTCAGCAATCAGTGCATCTCGACATTCTTGAGTCTCCCACAAAATCAGTATTGAGTACAAGTGATTCTCAGTAGAGCGAAAGGTGGCTGGTATAACGATTTTTGCTCGCAGCATCGGAGTAGATAAATCATCACGGTTTTTAGGTTCTTTACTACCCCTCTTTTGTGGTTTTCCAGGTTCCCAAAAAGACACAAATTTGCCTGATATCATTATCGCCTCACCCACTCGGCTAACAGGAAAATTTTTTTGCTCAACCCTATTTTGAATAGCTCGATCCAAACTAGCTAAGTCCAATGGACTGACACCAGGCATACAAGGAGCATCACCGCGATGTCGGGTATCGTAAGCGATCGCAACTTGTATACCAGTGGGATTTTCACCAAATGCCGACCAGTTGTACTTTGGTTGTTGTGCTAGAGCTTCAGGCTCAGGGAGTGAGGAGTCGTTAATTTTCAACAGTTCGCTGATGGCTCTAGACCATTGCGCTTTCCTTCCCAGGCGCTTCATAGCTAGAGGAATAAAACAAAATGGTTGGTCTAAGCCATCTAACCAGCGTCGATTATCACCAATGTATGCACTAGCACCTCGGTAAGGGAGACGTTCTAAAGGTTCAGCGATCCAACGTCGAATTGAAAGCTGATGGTAAATCATCGGCTGACTCCGCCAAGGAACTGTGTGTAGTTTGAATTGAATAACAAACGAGATGTATGCTTCGCCTATTACTTGTTCTTGCTTGATATCTTCTTCTTTAACAACCTTAATGAGTGGAACCCGATGAGGAGGCCATGACATAAGTTCGGCTCCTTGGTCGAGCCTAACGACTTGGTAAAATGTGAGTTGATATGGAGCATTTCCATCGAAGCAGATAGTTGGATTTTTGAGGAATTCTTTAGCAAGATAATTTGGTAAAACCTGAAAACGAAAATCAATTTTATATTCACTGTCTTGTTGATACCAGAATGGATTGGTAATTGGTTCTTCTTCCCAACACCAATCATCATCGTTGAGATTTTCAAGACGAGAATCAACCTCTTCTTCCCCCAAGCACCAACTAAATTCCTCTCGCAACCAATCTTTAACAAATATTGGCAACAAGGCGATATTCACAACTTCGGTTGCAAACAACCAAGGAATGCCAGGACGTTGCCAACCAAAACGTTGGGTTTTGATAATTTGGGGGAAACTAGCGGTAATAATGGGGTCAACAGAGGAAACTGGAACAGACGAATATTTTGAAAAGCCCCCATTAGCACGCTTGGAAGCTAAAGATTGAGCGACTTGCTGCCATGCGGTAGGAACGTGGAGAGAAAAAATTTCGTACTTCACATCATCCTGCTTTGGTTCCCAAGCTCCAGGGAGAATATTGTTAACTTTGCTCATAATCTAATTTTTTTGTTTGTTTAAGTGCATTGAAAAATGCTCCGTAGAGCGATGTTGCCAAAGTTGTTTCCCAAGGAGCTTTTCCTTGTGGGTTCAGCGCGTTTTGCAATTCACTAAGAATGCCAACCAAAAGGGAGGTGTATTCGCGGTCTTGTTCATCTTCGGCTGATTGTGGTGCAAATTTTTTATCCAGAAAATGGACTATGCAGGGAACATTACCACGTACCAAGCGACCGATAACTTGCCAAATACTTACCAGTTGAGTCCAGCAAAGAACAGAACGTTCTTTTGGAGTCAATTGCTTAAAAGACATTCCCCGACAGTTCAATTCAATCATTTCCGCGATCGCTGCTTGGTAAAATTTGTCTTCAACTTTTGTTAAAGTTAGAAATTCACCAGAGGTTAGAAGCGAATCGTAAAGACTGGGATTGGAAGCATTTTGCAACGCCCAATCATTGAGTTGCTGAACAGTCGTTTGCCAATCATCAGGAACAGGCATAGGTCGGCAGAGGAATACCGCCGCCCCAAATGCTGCTATCCGTCGATCGTTGAGAATATTGTGACCCCGTTCCAATGCCATCAATGGTGCAACAACAATCCTTGTTGGGAGTTCTTTGAGTTCCCGAATTTGACTCCGACGAATACCTCTCCACTCAGCCGGAGCATTGTCACGACGCAGGACAGCAATGTCATCAATGTTTTCGACGCGGTAGTAAAGCGGTTTTAAAATGGTTTCAACTAACTCTGCTTCATCGTAACTGTTCGTAAGGAGCAAAAGGCGTTTTCTGTTTCCCCATTTTTCCCAGTCTTCCTGTTCTTTTGTTTCTAACGTCTCGAATAACTCATCAAGAAAGCTTTTTGCTTGTCCGGGTTTGTAACAAATAGCTTTCACCATCTCCTCAACTGCTTTTTTTCTAGCAGTAGGTAGCAGTCCAGACAAAGCGATATACTCTTCTACTAGATTCCGTTGAGGACTGAAGAAAAACTCGCTTTTGCCTATCCCTGCATTATCTGTAGTGTGATTGTTGGCAGCAGTTTCTAGCAATATCTTCGGTTGTTCCCGAATATGATAAGCTGGGCTTCCTGGAGCGTAACTGGTGCCAGAAATAAGCACTGTATGCGGTCCATCCCAATCGTCAACTACAAAAAGCGTGGGAAAATTAAGGAGCAAGTAGCGACCTACACCGACGTAGCGAAAGTACTCTAATTTACCACCTTTGTTAGCACGATCGCGTGTATACCTGAAGCCCAAAATATTACCAATAGGAGCAGATGGTATAACAGGTAAGTAATCCCGAGATGGGCGATATATAAGCGCGAGGCTTGTGTCATGTAAGTCGATAAAGCGATAGATTGTACTTAAGTTATCGACTAAAAAGACCAATCTATTGTCCAATACTGTGACAAGAATCGCAAAGTGAGTCTTGAGTTTGAGTTCCTCAAACCTAATCTCATCTGGTGTTGGTAAATTGTGTGTTTGCAGCCATCGCAACCACCATTCGCCAACTTCTTGTAACACCCAGCTTTCACTTTCCGTGCTGAGTAAACTTAAAGCTATATTTGCCAGTTCTTTTCCCCGACTGCGATTGAGAGGTGCTTGCAGAAATTCCCTAAACTCCTCGACGTATTGTTGTTGCTGTTTCCGTTTTTCAACAGAAGTTAACCCAGCTAAAACTTTTGATTGTCGGGCTTTGTTGCGTTGACTGCGAGTATGCTTAGATTTTTTTATCTGGGTTTCTTCTTGCAGTTGGTTATCAAGTTCACTGATAATGCGAGCAAACAGAGAATGACCAGTAAAAGGATCGTTTCCCAGCCATTCAACCAGTTTTGCTTGTTTATAAAGAAGGGGACAAATCCTGTTAATCGCTTTTTGAGCATCATATTGAGCGTTTGTCCACGCTTCAAACCACGACGCCGTCATACTGACACGGTTTGAATTGTAAATAGGTGCAAGATTCAGTCCCAACTTATTCAAAAATGAGTTTTCTGAGTTGTCTAACAACACTTCATCAGGCGCAAAAGCTTCATCTAACTGTACCTGTACCCGAGCGGCTTCATCAACAAAGAGAAAATTACACTCTCGGTAAATAACTTCAGCAAAAGTCAATTTTTCAGCAAGTAATTGACGGGGAACGCGGGTATGAATGAGACTAGCTGGGGTTAATACCCATAACTTAGCTGTAGCAATATCCCGTTCTAGTTCGTGACGCGGACATTTGTAATATAAAGGACATGTATGTTTATCTTCGGCGTCATCCTCTGCCCACTCATATAAATCTTCGTCTTCACGTTGTTGGGGAAAATTAGATTTTTGGTAAAGATTGTGACATGGTTCGTTGCCAAACTCCCATTTCTCCTCAGATTGTACCAAAGCGAGTATGGGACAAACAGGGCTAAACCAACGCCATGCTGGATGGTTGGCTCCTTTTTCAATTTCCTCACCTTTGGTTACTAAAATTGATTTGTAGACTTTTTCCAATTGTTGAAAGCGATCGCTTCCCAATACAGGAGCCGCAGGAATTCCCAAACCTTCTTGAAATAGAGAGGCGAGGCGCACGGCGGTGACAACATCATTAACAATCAATGCACAGCGATACCCCTGCTTAGTAAAGTGATAAATGAGAACTTCCAGCAGTGTGGATTTGCCCACGTTCAATAAACCAACAATGTGGAGTAGTCGCTCTAGTTGAAACTCATTACTAGGTTTGAAGTCATTTGTCAAGTTATTGTAGAGTTGTAGGGCAATTCCTCGGAGGCGTTCATCATAATTTTCTGAGTTGTACCCTGCTTGGAGAAGTTTTGCATCCATTTCCCGAGCATCTTGTCGCAACTCCTCTAAGTTAACTGTGTGAGGACGATTCCTCTGAGAGCGTGTACTTTGAAAAGATATTTGTGGTGAAAGAGCAAGATTTGCAATAGTTTCAGAAATATTGATAGGAACCTCTATAGGGGATTTTCCCTTATGAAAAATCTTGGCATACCAATGCCCAGCAGTGGCTAGTTTAACTTTTCGTGTTTGATGCTGTGGAGTTGTGGAAAGGGTTCGACAATACAGTTGTAAGCGATTGGGATAGGTGCTACATGGAATCAATTGCGGAACATTGCTACTGTCTGTTAATCTGAAGATTCTAATCATTACTGGGATGTTAATGTATTCAG
Source organism: Scytonema hankhaensis NUACC26 (assembly GCF_045865695.1). Lineage (NCBI taxonomy): Bacteria > Bacillati > Cyanobacteriota > Cyanophyceae > Nostocales > Scytonemataceae > Scytonema > Scytonema hankhaensis. Next base: position 53,778 of record NZ_BAACAP010000191.1, on the reverse strand, counting down.
AAAGACAGCGTTCCCATTGCTTACCCTTACGACGTACAAGATAAAAGCGGGCTTTTTGTACCAGTAGCCAGTTTTCATCGCTACTTTCAAGTGCAGGGACTGGAAAGCGATATCCCGAAAGTAAAGCTGATACAGAAGCCGCTGACTCTTCTGGAGCTACCTCCCTTAGTAAAGTTATCCCCAATTCCACATCAGCAATCAATCGAGCCAAACGTGATATCTCTCGCTGCTGTACTTTGGTGTTAGCATCGCGTAAATTAAATTGCACATGATGTTTTAAGTCCTCTGATTGATGCAGAGCTTTACACAATTCGTTGCTCCAATTGGAAATATCACGCATATTGGTTCTTGTTCAGAATCTTATCAGCTTGTTCGATGATTTCGCTAATTAACCGTAGGCGCAAACCACCTAATGTAGGCTCAAGTTGTTCGCGTCGCACTCTAACCCGCAACACTTGTTCTCGCTCATTCGGAAAAACGACAAAGGTTTCTGTAAAATCAGAGCGATACTGTAATTTCTGCTTGACTTTCTCCAAACGCCCCTCATCCAGATATGACCAATCTTTGACATCAATTGCCCAACAGACTTTTTTACTGAACTCGACAAGTAAATCAAATTCATCAATTTCTGGCCAAAGCGTTACGCGCCCGCCCCGCTGAGTCAGTGCTTGTGCTAATTCTAGTTCCCAAAGTCCAGGAAGAGTTCCATAACGATGTACGCCAGGGTTGACAACTTTTAAAGTTTCTGCATTATCTCTAGAAATAGTCGGTAACCAAGCAAGATGGCATCGAGCACTTATTTGTTCACACGTATGACTCCGGCAAATATAACTATTTTTGTATCGGTACATAACGTACTTACAACGCGGACAAAAGTAATAGGTTTTGTCTTCTACAAAATCAACTAGATCGACATAAATTTGCAGTAAAAAATCGCGCAGGGGTCTCAGTTCAGTTGACGATAGGATGCGACGAAATTCAGGGTAAGGAAGAACAGGACACTCGATAATCAGCTTCCGCAGAGCTACGTATTGCTCTTCTAGCTGGTTTGCGCGGCAGTATTCCCAAACATCTTGCAGAACTTTTTCCTGTACCTGCATTTCTACTTCAGAACCTGTAACCTGCCATTGCAAGGCAAAGTCGGAAACTGAGCCGTCTTCTATCAAGGTGACTTCCGACGAAAGATGTTTAATCTCTGTTGCGGGTTTCCACTCAGCAACTGGATTTTTTGCCCAGTTAAAAAATTCTGGAATATTCGCAGGAGCTTGTTCATCTCCTTGTAGTAAAGATGTTAAATACATTTGGGACATTCCGAGACGAAGGGCTTTTGGGATATGCGCTCTGTTCATAAATTCTCGTTTTTCCCACTCTGCTAATCCAGTTGCGAGATACCGCAATGTTTCCGTTACGGGTATTTGTAGTCCAGTTTCAATTTTCGGGTCAGGGTTGAGCAAACGAAGACTACGGGCAACATTATCATCCCAATCCACATCAATGCCTCGCATTGTCTGCAACCAACGTTGAAGCGTTGCTCTTTGACGGGGTTGCATTTCCAATTCAACACACAACTCTTCTAGAGTGGGTGCCTGTTCGTGGATACGAAACCATTCTCGGAGTGCTTGCAGAATTTTGTCTCTATTTCTAGTAACTTTTTTCATCGGTTTCCCTTTTATTCGCCTTTGTGTGACCAATACTGACACCCCCTTACTGATAGGTCAACAAAATTTTTCGATGTTTCCATAATGTTTCCAATGTTTCAAATCATATATTAACTTGATGGTCAAAAATATGTTAACCTCTAGGGTTAACAAGTTTTTAGAATTTGTGGTAAGATGGACATAATGTTTAAAAACAAAAAATTTGAAAAAGAGTGCAATGACCAGAGGCTTCTCGAAAAAAACCACGGTAGTGTTAGAGCAAAGCGGATTCGGCTAAGGCTAGATGCTTTACGCGATGCTAATGTACTTGAAGATATGCGAAATCTTCCAGGACGTTGCCACGAATTACTTTACGATCGTACAGGTCAGTTATCGTTGGATTTAGACCATCCATATCGGCTGATATTTGAACCAGCAAATGAACCAATTCCTACAACATCTGATGGTGGTATCGACTGGACTAAAATCACTGCCGTGAGAATACTCGGAGTAGAAGATACACATGAGTAACAAAATTCAAAATCAGTATATGCCAAACTACGTTTCTCTACCTGGGGAGACTCTTCAAGAAGTTCTTGAAGAACGTGGGATGTCCCAGGCAGAGCTGGCAGAAAGAACAGGTAGACCAAAAAAAACGATTAACGAAATTATTAATGGAAAAGCAGCAATTACTCCGGAGACAGCATTACAGTTGGAGCGAGTTTTAGGAATTCCAGCTAGTTTTTGGAATAATCGCGAAAGACGATATCGGGAAGCTTTAGCAAGGATAGAAGAACAAGATCGCCTACAAAAGCAAGTTGCTTGGCTCAATGCATTTCCTGTTAAAACCATGATTCAGCTGGGCTGGATTCAGTGCTATCAAGATAAGGTTGAACAACTAGGAGAATTGCTCAATTTTTTCGCCGTCGCCTCCCCTGAACAATGGGAGGCAATATGGTGCAGCACTGACGTATTTTTCCGCAAATCACAAGCATTCCAAAGTGACTTGAGTGCCGTTACTGCTTGGTTGCGTCGCGGAGAAATTGAAGCAGCTGAGATTCCTTGTGCTATCTACGATGCCAACAAGTTTAGAAAGGCACTACAGCAAATCCGCTCTCTAACTGCGAAACCACTGAAAATTTTTCAACAAGAAATCGTGCAGTTATGTGCTGAAGCTGGAGTGGCTGTAGTTTTTGTACCGCAACTTCCCAAGACACGAACCTATGCCGCGACTCGTTGGTTGAATCCTAATAAGGCGCTGATTCAGCTTAGCCCGCGCTACAAGACTAACGACCATTTGTGGTTTTCGTTTTTCCATGAGGCAGGACACATTTTGCTACATGGCAAGCGCGATATTTTCCTTGAGGGCAAAAGCGTTCAAGGTATCGAAGAAGAAGAACATGAGCAGGAAGCAAATAAATTCGCTGCGGATATTCTCATTCCCCCTGCTGAGTTGAAGCGTTTTTTGACAACAAACCAACAAAGGAATAAAGCAGACATCTTGCAGTTTGCAACTGAAATAGGTATAGCACCAGGAATTGTGGTTGGGAGACTTCAGCATGATGGAGTTTTACCGCCCAATTATTACAATGACTTGAAACAAAAGTTTGAGTGGGTGTTTAATGAACGGGAGAGTTAAAACACATCTGCTGGATCGGCAGAGCGAAGTTTACCAGTGGCGATTGCTCCAGACATAGCACACATTACCAAAATAGAGCGAGGCTCAACCATAGTAACAACAGCGTTTTCGTTTGTACATAGTATATCTTGAGTGATAGAAGAATCATTAATGACTAAAGTAATGAGATGGGACTCTTCCAGAATCCCGACTTTGCAGAAGTTGTCGGGAATCTAACTCCTAATGAATGATTTAGAATTGCTATAGCAATCTTATTTGATTTATGAATACAAGTAGGTAGGGCTAAAGCCCACCATTAGAGTTTTTGGTGGGCTTTAGCCTTACCTACTGCTATATATTATAGGTAGTAATAAATTTATACTTATGATACAAGCCAGCAATAATGAAGTAACCTTAGCAGATATTGCCCAGCGATTGAGCAAGATAGAGCAAGAATTGAACAGAAATGTCTCGCTGTGTCCCCACCCATAATTTTAATTTAGGTGGGGTAAGCGAAACCAATATAAAAGGCGGGCTAAGGGGGATCGTGTGTAGCAATCATTTCGTGAAATGGTATGACTCAGAGCTTTTGGTGCGTCTACAGCCCATGAGATGCGGCTATCATTAACACCTCTCGCACCCACCAGAGTTTCTCCTAATAGATTTCCCACCTCTTTGCTTGCAGTTGTGACAGTGCTGAAAAGAGCCTATGCTCCTTCCGTCACAACCTCTGCCCGTATAGCAAGTCCCTTTAGTTCTATCTTGGCGACCACCACCTTGACCTCTGCGATCGCCACCTCTACCTCCGCGATCGCCACCGCCACCTCCGCGACCGCCACCTCTACCTCCGCGACCACCACCTCTACCTCCTCGTTCCAACCCCGCTTGTTCAATATCTCCCTCGAAATAAGCTTCTAAATCTTTGGCTATTTCCTTTAAAGATATACTTTCCAAGTTGGGATGTAGTTCAGATTCAATGCCCTCTAATTCCTCTGGTAACAATTCTAGGGCTTCTAGTTCTGCTTCTGAGAACAATTCCAAGTTTTCGACTTTCTGTGTTGTCATAATTTACTCCTAAAGAAGTTGAGTTTGTCTGTTAGCATCTGCGAAATATGCCAAATATTTGACCTTAACAAGCGTGTTATTGACCTAAACCTTTCTCATCCACAAAGAATGCATTGTATTGGAGTAATAATTTTTGTAGGGACAGGGTTACGTACTGCCCCTACTGTGTATTACATCCGAATGAAAATTACGTTCAGACTAAATAGCACCTTTTACCATCTTTGTGATTTTATCTTCTGCGTCTAGCAAACAAAGACCCACCGATAAATGGGACAAGCCACCAAAATTCTGCTCCTGCTGGAATTTCTTCTGGCTTTAACCCAGCTTGCTTGCAAATAGCAGAGAAAAGGCGAGCCACAATTGGAGGAACAAAAATGGCAGACATCCATCTAAAATGGGTTGGCAATGTCTTAGTAATGATTGGAGTCAACAGTTGAGTGACGGCATTGGGACCTTTGCGACAAGCCGCTTGCAGTTTGGCACGAGTTCTCGGGTTGCTGGTGATTTTTTTCACTGCCTTTTTGATTAAAACTGCGAACACTTTTGTTAGTTGTCGATTTACATAACTGCTAGGAGTACGACGTTCGAGGTCTCCCTCCATCTCAGCCTCTACATCTTCAGCTACACTCTCGAAAGATACACTTTCTAAGTTTTCCTCTAGCTGAGATTCAATCTCGGCTTCTAATGACTCAGTTTCAATACTTTCTATGTCTGCCTCAGAGAACATTTCTAGTTGTTCGAGTGAATTTGCGGCTGTGAATGTTGCCATGATTATCTCCTGTGAAAAGATGAGTTTTTTTGCAAGTTGAATGAACGGGTATTTGTCTTCGTCTCCTTATAACGGAGGAATGAGGTTGAGTCAGTGTAAGCGTAGTTGGTCTAACTAAAATTTTGATTAGTCAGACTAACTAGCTTCACTTAGCATTTGTCACCCCTTACCAGTTGATTGAGACAAGACTAAAAAGATTAATTCCACCCTACAAATGCTGCTGGCATTTCTCCTGATTTCAACCCAGCTTGTTTACAAATAGCAGGGAAAAGGCGAGTTACAATTGGACGAACGTAGGTGGTAGGCATCCATCTAAAATAGGTTGGTAATCTCTTAGTAACGATTGGAGTCAACAGTTGGGTAACAGCATTAGGACCTTTGCGACAAGCCGCTTGCAGTTTGGCACGAGTTCTCGGGTTGCTAGCGATTTTTTTCACTGCATTTTTGATTAAGGCTGCAAACACTTTTGTCTGCTGTCGATTCGCATATCTGCTGGGAGTAAAACGTTCTAGGTCTCCCTCCATGTAAGCCTCTACATCTTCAGCTACAGTTTCAAAAGATACACTCTCAAGAGTTTCCTCTAGCTGAGATTCAATCTCTGCTTCTAAAGACTCAGTTTCAATGCTTTCTACATCTGCCTCGGAAAATAATTCTACATCTGCCTCTGATAATAATTCCATCTGTTCATTTACACCATTTGTTGTTACTGTACGAGTTGCCATGATTTCTCCTTTCAGAATTTGAGTTTTCTTGTTTAGAAGGTTTCGTTTGCGGAAAGTTATCATTAAATTAGTTGAAAAAATATGCGTTAAAAAATTTTGTTTTTGCATTTATTTCTAACTAATTTAATTGAAAAAAAAGACTTTGCTTTGAGAGCAATTCCTTTCGTTCTTTCCTAATATCAATAGTATTCTTAATTTATTTGATTGCTAATTAACTATTTTTAGGTATTAACAAAACAGGTATTTAACTATTTTTAGATATTCAGCACTATAGGAATCATAAATGATTTATAAGTACTGTAGGGTGGGCAATGCCCACCAAATATAGCTTTCGGTGGGCATTGCCCACCCTACGTATGTTGCAAAAATCAAATAGGATTCCTATATGTAAATCAAAAGCAGTAAGCGATCGCTTACTGCTTTTTACAGCGTTGTGCTTCTCTCCAAGCATGAGGGGTAGTTTTATGATAATTACGAAACTGAGAATAGAAATGATTGATATTTTGATAGCCGACTTCTAAAGCAATCTGATTAACGGAGCCATTAGTTTCTAACAATAAGATGCATGCTTGAGCTATCCGACGCTCAATAATCCAATCATTGACAGTTTTTCCAGTTAGTCTTCGCACTAAGTCTGTTAAGTAAGCTGAGGAATAGCCAACTGCTTGAGCTACTTCTTTCAGGCTAATACTCTGACAATAATTCAATTCAATGAACTCAAAGACTTCACGTAATTTGGGAATGGATGGAAATATGAACTCTTGAGTATTTGATTTTTTACTAGACTCAGTAATAGAAGAATTTTCCAGTGCAAGATGAACGCGAACAAGACTCTTATCTGTAAAAATCACTTCAAATCCTGCTGTCTCTAAACATTCCATTAATAGTTTTTTAGTTTCAAGATTAGCATCGGTTACTAAAATATCTGTCATTAAAATATCTGTCATTTGCCCTCCTACTAATATTTAATAGACTCAAGAACCTTTTAGAGGTTGTTTGAAAAGTGGTAGGCTGTGATTTTAGGCACTCATCGATCCCCCCTAGCCCCCCTTAAAAAGGGGGGAAAATATTCTTAAAGTCCCCCTTATTAAGGGGGATTTAGGGGGATCTTGAATGTTTTGCTACTGATAAAAGAACTTTTCAAACATCCTCTTAAGTTAAGAAATTCTAGGATTGATTAAGCTAGTCATTGGTCTGAAGGCTAGGTAATCATTCCTGAAAAAGATTAGATCTATCCGAAAATTGGCAAGATGACACTACGACTGGCTTACAGCATCAGGTGCTGGATTATAAAATCAGCCAGTTTGACAGAAAAACTAGAATTGGATCTGTTGTTTTGAGCACAGGGAGAAGCTTTAGGTAATTGCTTGTTTTTCCTGCTTCTATTTTTAGATACATTCAAGTTCAATCGACTTATACACTTGATAGGTCGTGTTAACCGAATATCGTCCAATAGCACCCGGTGTCACCAACAGCCGTAAAAGTCCTGAAACGGGAGCGTGGTAGCCCCGAAGTGATACAGTTCCTGAGTCATCTGTATAAGTTCACAAAACCAAACCATATATATATATGTACCTCTCCAGAACATTGGTAAAAAATGGTTTCTGGTGAAATAAGTTCGCTGTTGATTTCGTGTTTGATGAGAAACAAGGTAATTTTAAAACCTATGGTAGCACCGTCAAGATACTGGATAATGTGGATTATTGATTCTCCTAAAGTGGAAAATAATCAGCTAAAAGACGGCTACAAACCCAAAATAATCCACTTAGCACAGGAGTTTTTTAGGATACAATTTCCCAACTTAACCAGCCAACGCACACTATCGTCAGAAGAAAACAGGCATGTTCAAGCTGTTGTGTGGAAACTTTTTCGCTCAGCTTCCGATATCCGCGATCGCGCTTTTGCTGGGCTTTGTCTGAGATGCTATGTATCTCAGATAATTCTCATGAGCTGTAAAAAAATTCCTCACACCTGTAGACCCGAAGTTGAGAAGCCTTTCAGCTATATTGATTTGCTTCCATTCGTTTTAAATGACGATGGTAGAGAACTGGTGCTGTGGGATAGTGAAGAGCAAACTCAACTTATCTTGAATCATAATGACACAACTCGACCAATAGCTAGAGGAGGAGAGTTTTTTAGCGTTGAAATTTTGCGGAAATTTAATCCAACCTTAAGTTTTAGTGAAAGTTTAGATAATTGGACTTGGAGACTGACCCAACAAAATCAAAATTTAAGGTTATTTCTGTTGTGGGAGTTGGGGGTAGGAAGTCCTAGTGACTGGGCATTATTATGTAAACATATTCCCCGTTCTTTGGAATCGCATCTTGAAAAAGGTGACCGAGAAATTTTAGAGGCATTTCATGCAGTCTATCGCCGAGACAGACGCAACTCACGTGAAAAAGGACGTTGTTCTGAACCTACGCTAAATCAACTGCAGGAGATGTGCGATTTGTTGCGGCGACGAAATATCATTCATTCTCAGAGAAAACTAATTTGCCATCTCAAAAGAATCGCAGAAATCTTACGTCAGGACACGTTTTATAAGAAAACAGGTAGTCCTAAAACAATATCTATAGAAATGTATGATAACTCTAGTAATGATTCTGTTCCCAATTTAGAATTAGGTTATTACACTGATACCGCACTAGAGGAGATTGAATTAGAGCAATTGAAAGAGGATTGTCATGTTTTATTTGAAGAAGTCTTATATGAAGCGCTCTCAGAAGTGATTCGCCAAAAAATTGAAGATTTAAGAAAAAGCAAAGGTTACAAAAGTTTTGCTCAACAATTCCATAAAGGCTTGTTACTTTACTATCAAGAAGATAAATCTTTAGGGGATATTGCTAAATTGTGGGGTATACATTGGTGTCAAGCTAGACGGATATTTAAATTAGAAAATTTACTAGATAATGTTCAGTATAGAACCGAAAAAAAATTTCTTGATAAAATTTCCAAATTGCCAAACAGATATCGAGTAACAACAATTTGTACTAGCCCAGACTATCTAAAAAATGTTGCTGAAGAAATTAGAAATTATGCTTTGAATAAAACATTCACGGCTGCACGCGCTGAAATTATAAGCGGTAAAAAACAGAAAAAAAACAGTTTATTTGCTCAAATAATACGCCGCTATCTTAATAATTCAATTAAAGAAGCAGCCTGAACCAATTATTTCCCAAAAAAGACTTTTTTTGTAGTTTACTATAGGAACAATGAGCTAATATATGATTAACACTTCTGTTTATTCAAGGTCTAGGAAACAAGAATTGTCACCAAAAGTTATTTGGCTGGAACCGGAACATTTTGAGTTAGCGAAAGAAATTAGCGATCGCAACTTGAGCGAAACATACCAGTGGACAATTTATTTAAATGCATTAGCACTACTTGGTTTTGAAGAATGGTTGAGAGAACGAATTCCAGATGTCAAAATTAATCGAGACAACTATTCGATATTTAGCTCGGACAGCACTCATGCGATCGATGTTGTTTATCATCTAAGTTTAAGTGGATTTAAGCTTTGCTTAATTAGTGTCGATCGCCTAATTGATGAGTTTGTTTCTGTACCAAAAGAAGTCATAAATTCTCCAGAAAAAATTGCTCATTTTTATGTATTAATTGAGGTGTTAGAAGAGGAGGAAAAATTAACTATACATGGTTTTTTTCGTTACGACAAAATCGTGAAATATTGCCACTCAATGAATTGTGAGAATCGATGCGATTGTTGTTATCATATACCGCTTTCTTATTTTGATTTTGAGGTAAATAACCTATTGTTATACTCGTGTTTCTTGTCACCAAATGCTATTCATTTACCATCAGTCAATGAGGTCGTTCGTACAGATATACAAAGTCTAAGCCAGACTAAAAGCATCGTTAATAAAGCGATAGTAAACGTGAGGAATTGGTGGTTTGGAGTTTTTGAAGAAGGTTGGCAATCCACCAAAGATATTCTGAATACGCTCGATAGTAACTATGCTTGGGGTTCTGTAAGAAGTCAGTCAATGTATATATGTTGTGGGGTGAAACAAATCGATTTTGGACTATTAATAAACGGGCAAAAATTAGCTTTAATTATCAATATAAAAGGGTTGAAAGATAATGAAATCGATGTGCTCGTACAGGTTATTCCTTACAACGAGTTACTTAGAAATGAGGAATATCTACCGTCGGCGTTGAAGCTGAAAGTGACTCTTAATCCTAACACTTCTGAGTCAGAAAGTCAGGAAGTCACTGCGAGGAAAGCTGATAATGCCATTCAGTTAGAATTTAGTGAAGCTCCAGGTAAACAATTTAAGGTTGAAGTCAGCTACAAGAATGCTGTAATTACTGAAAATTTTTTGTTGTAAATTTTTTATAACTTACCTTTGAATTGCGATACCATCACACAAAGTGCGATCGCTCTCACTCACATTGGCATTAGTTTTCAGATAATCTCGCGCCCAGTCACAACCATACGCTAGTATCTTATTTGGATCGACAACACGATCTAAATTCCATAAAATGACTGTCTTGTCCTCGCCAGCTGAGGCGAGAGTTTTGCCATCAGGGCTGAAAGCAACATCCCAAACTCTACTGTTATGCCCATTGAGAGTAGCCAGTAAAACGGGTAATTTACCTGTCTCCACGTTCCACAGTTTAACAGTCATGTCTGCACTTGCCGAAGCTAGAATCTTACCGTCAGGGCTAAAAGCCACTCCAAAGACTATAGATTGATGTCCCACAAGAGTGCTTAGCAAAGTCATCCTTCCCCTGACGGAGACGCTACCCGAAGGAGAGATACCCGCCCGTGACTCTGACTCACCGTCTCGCTTCCAAAGTTTTATCGTCTTATCTTCACTAGCTGAGGCGATTATATTACCGTCAGGGCTGAAAGCAACTCCCCAAATCCCAGCTTTGTGTCCTTTAAGAGTATCCAGTAACGTGCCGTCTCGCTTCCAGAGCTTGACTGTCATGTCTCCACTAGCTGAGGCGATTGTATTGCTGTCAGGGCTTATGGCAACATCCCAAATAGGCTCTTGATGCCCCTTAAGAGTCCTAAGTTCCGTACCGTTTTTGTTCCACAGTTTGACTGTTTTGTCCCAACCCGCCGAGGCGATCGTGTTCCCGTCGGGACTAAAAACAACTCCCCAATTTCCTGCTGTGTGTCCTTTAAGAGTATTTAGTAATGTGCCATTTTTGTTCCATAATTTGACCGTTTTGTCCATACCCACCGAAGCGATCGTACTACTGTCGGGACTGAAAGCGACTCGGTAAACTGCTGGTTTATGGTTAAGCGTAAGGGGTAACGTGCGATCCTGAGTCCAGAGTTTGACGGTTCCATCGTCACTTGCTGAGGCAACCGTCTTACCGTCAGGACCGATCGCAACTCCAATAACTGGAGCGCTGTGACCTTGAAGGGTAGTTAGCAACGCATTGTCTAGTTTCCAGAATTTAATCGTTTCATCTCCACTTGCCGAGGCTAAAATCTTGCTGTCGGGGCTAAAAGTGACTTTCCAAACCCTGTCGCTATGTCCGTTAAGCGTAGTCAACAAGGTGCCTTCCTTGTTCCAGAGCTTGACAGTGTTGTCCCAACTTGCCGAAGCTAGAGTTTTACCGTCAGGGCTGAAAGCAACTCCCGAAACGGAAGCTTGATGCCCCTCCAGAGTTTTCAGCAACTTGCCCTCCTTATTGGAGAGCTTGACAGTATTGTCTGCACTCGCCGAGGCAATTGTGTTCCCATCAGGGCTGATTGCAACATCCCAAACTGTATCGTTATGCCGAGTAACCGTGGTCAAGAACGTACCGTCCCGCTTCCAGAGTTTGACGGTTTTGTCTGCACTCGCCGAGGCAATAGTATTCCCGTCGGGACTGAAAGCAACTGCGTTAACCGGAGCTTCATGTCCCTTAAGGGTAGTCAATAAAATAGCTGTCTTACGCGACACTCTCCAAAGTTTGACAGTCCGATCGTCACTTGTTGAAGCTAAAGTCTTACCATCAGGGCTGAAAGCAACATTTAAAACGACAGCGCTATGCCCCTCAAGAGTAGCCAGCAACGTACCGTCGCGCTTCCAGAGTTTCACTGTCTTATCTTCACTAGCTGAAGCTAGAGTTTGACCGTCAGGGCTGAAAGCAACATCTGAAACCCCGGCGCGATGCCCCTTAAGGATAGTCAGCAACGTGCCGTCACGCTTCCAAAGTCTGACGGTTTTATCGTTACTCGTCGAGGCAAGCGTATTACCATCTGGGCTGAAAACTACGCTCTTAACTTCACCGCTATGTCCTTCCAAACGATTGGACTCAACTGCCCCATAAACTGCTCGCTGTAGCACTAATTTAACTTTATTCTCAGTGTCGGCATCCACACTTCCTAAATTTTGCAGTTTTCGTCTCGCCCTAATTGCTTCTCTCAGCGCGTCCAACTTTTGATTTGAAGCAAACAATGCTGCTGAGGATTCACTAATCGCTTTGATTTCGCTACGAACTGAATTCTGCCATTGCCACCAAGCTGCCCCAGCTAGTATCAAAGCTACCAGCGAAACACCAGTAAGCCCCAAAATAGTTAGCTGTCGTCTGTGTCTCTGTTTTTGCTGCTCTTGTTTGCGCCATTTAATGCTAGCGATAATAAAACTTCGCCCTTGTGGTGTTAGTTCATCTTTGCGTTGTTTGTACCAATCTTCTGCTACTGCTAGCCGCGTTTTTTGCAATAAGGCTTCTGGATTGCGATCGCTATTTTCCCAGTCACGCATTTCTTGCTTGAGTCTTTCTTGCCAAATGCGAAACTCACGGTTAGTTGTTATCCATTCCCGCAGAGTTCTCCATTCCCGAATTAATGCTTCATGGACGATTTCTACTGTTTCTATTTTCTCAGTTTCATCCCACCCAGTCACCACTAAACGTTCATCAGCTAAACGTTTGACTAAACCCCAATTTTCCTTTCCCACTTCGTTGCGAGTTGCTACACACTTGGTGTCTTCTGTTCCTTCCCCTGGACGCACTAACTGAATAAATACTCTTTGTGCTTGTTGTTTCTCTTCCTCAGATAGGTTTTTTAATACGAACGAAGCGTGTTTTGCTAAAGCTTTTTCTAACCCGCCAATTTCTTCATAAGCCTTATGAGTCAAATACCAATTTTCCTGTTTTGACCAAAGCTGAGTTAAAGCAAACTCCAGCATTGGTAAACGACCTGGGCGATCGCCCACATCATTAATGAGTTTACTTGTTAACCCCTCCTCTAGTTCCACCTTCATCTTTAAAGCTGGTTTTTCAATCGCATCTCGTAATTCTTCTGCGTCCATCGCCGTCAGTAACAATGGGGTATATTGTTGCAAAGCCTTTCCCATTGAGCGATCGTCAAGCACAATTCCCAAAAAATCCGCACGCAGCGTCAACACCAGCGAAAACGCCCGAGCATATCTTACAGGCAAAAGCAGTGACTTTAAAAAACTGTGGCGTTCTTCCCGGTCAGCAAGAGTGTAAAGTTCTTCAAACTGGTCTGCCACTAACACTAAACGCCGATATCCTAAGGAGTCAATAATATTTTCAAGAAAATGATGTAATACTGTCTCATCCTGTCGCAGGTTTACCTCAAGTTCTAGTTCCGCTAACCTACTAGCAGTTTCTCCTGATACTTCTGTTTGTCCTCGTACCACAGACTTGCAATATTTGCTCAACGCTACAGCCAAAGCATCAAACGGATTTTTCCCCGGACGAAAACTAATTATCTCTACATTGCCAGCAGCTTGTAAACGGTTAATCAACCCTGCAAACACCACAGACGACTTCCCACTTCCAGAAGCGCCAACCACAGGAACTAGCGGATTTCTGTTGACGGTTTCCACTAAAGAAGCAATAAACTTCTCCCTACCAAAAAAGAAATCTGCATGTTCCTTCTGAAACGCCGATAAGCCTTGATAGGGACAATCAGGAAGTTCACCAGAAAGCCCTCCCAAATCTTCCCAACTCGGTGGCAGATCGGTTGTATTTTGACAGATAATTGGTAACCAGCTTACCCCCGGTAACCGCTTCTCAATATCTTTGTCGTCTGCAAGTTCTTTCAGCTTATCTCTTGCTTGTCGAACTGAATTAAACAAAGATTCACCTTGTGAAAAAGAACTTAAAAAATATTGGAGGAACTTTTGTGCTAACTTATCTGGGACTTCTTCGCGCCAGACAATAATATAAGGTAAATTTAAATCTGCTAATTGTCTTGCCAAACCTAGACCATTGCAGGAATTGAAGATGGCTAATTTTAAACCTTTGTTAATAGCTGCCCTCAATGTTCTTTTAATTTCTGCCAAACTTAAACTATCATTAGGATTAATATTTATTACGCCTGTTTGACCATCACCTTTTGTTTCGCTATGACCGGCAAAAAACAGAATATCGCATGATTCTTCCCAAAGCGTATTAAAATTGGAACGATTTGGTTCTACAAGAACGATGAGTTCTACCGACCGTTTCTTCAATTTTTCAAGTAATTCTTTATCTACACTCGTATCAATATTTGTGCTGTCTCCAAAAATACTGATAATCCTAGCTCTTCTAATTTTACCAGAAGTCGATGATTCTTCCAATGTCGCAGTACTTGCAACAGAAGAGTGAAAACAAACAGCCGCTTCACAGAAAAACTTTTGAGCCAAAAAATTCCATTCTTGCCAAGGGAGTCGATGTAAAATGTCCTTGATTGCTAGGGATGTAATTTTCTCAGTGTGGATAACCAGACGAATTTCCGTCTGAGAATTTTGTGGCAATGTTTGCTCTAATTTTAACTGAATGGGGTAAAGCCACTGATGAAGTTGATGGCACAAACGTTGAGCCGAATCATAACAATTCTGTTTGGATATATGAGTGACTTGGTTATTTTTAAACTTGCTTCTAGAATAGTTTAGTAACGAGTAGTATTGCTCTTTCCAACGTTGATAAAAAACTACAATTTCTGTATCTGAGGGTAATTGTACTTCTAGTTGTGTGATATTATCCTGTACATTTGCTACCATCACCTTAAGTTTAATTTTACTAAATCCGCACTCAAAGTTCCCATCACTAAACTCCAAATTTACCCATATTTCCATAAATCACCACCTTAGATTAGTTCACCTACACCATCACGTTTGAAAAAAAGCTTAGTGCGGCGATCTCACTCTTTTATCCAATCTCATACATAGCTACAACTACAAAAATCTTAATTTCGTAGAAAATACTATTTGAAAAGTAAATACACTTTCAGGACTTACGCAACCTCAACGATATTTTAGGGATTTCACGCTTTGCAGATCCCCCCAACCCCGGAGGAACGTATATAGCGGTTTTCAATTGGTGCAATACATATAAAAAGTTATGGAACCGCAGCCTGTAGCAGACGAACGCGGATAAATCTGTACTTCAATAAGAGTGAAAACCGCTATAGTCCTCACAACTGATACATCCACCACACCTCATGGTTCCTGGCAGAAACCTGTATCTTGCTATACCCACCATGAGTCGAAAAACCAATCGAGTAAAAAACTCAAGCAATCATTTTCTCCAACGCCGTTTGTAAATCTTGGGTCAAATCAATAACTGCTTGTCTAGCTGCTTGACGGCTTTTCTGATAACTAGACCAACGTTCTGTAACAGAAATCGGTTCGCCCACTGTTATCCGAGATTTTCTCCAACCTAGTCGAGGGCGTGCGGGGCTTTTCTCTCCTTTTATGCGAGCGATTAAGTCAAATAAGATGAGAGAAGTTTCTGCAAATCTCTCAAAAGAAGGCTTTTCCAAAACATAACTTCCCGTAACAGCAATAAAACTTTCTGCCAAACGCATATGCAGGACTCGCAGAGATGCTTCTTCCGCAATCCAGTCTGCTAAACCCTGTTCTAAGGGTGATAGTGTCTGTAAATCGGGCAAATCTTTGCGGTAAATGTCATCCCAAGATGCTGCTTCCAATCGACGACATCGGTCAATTATGGTTCCTTCGCTGTCAAGACCAAAAAACTGCTCGGCTGCTTTTAGGGATCTATCTAATAATGTTTGAAGACGATCTGCGAGAATCTGATTGCGGCTAACAGATGGATCGCTCGGTGTTGAGACAGTCCTGTCTTGGTGGTAAAAGCGATCGTAAAACTTTTCCATTTGTGAAAGAATATGTTCGCCGAGATGAAACAGTCTTTCATAGAAAAACTTTTCTCGGTCAACAAGATTTTCTTGGCTCATGTGCTGCACTGGTAAACCGCAATCGGCTTCCAACTTTCCTAAAAGCCAATCTAGTTTTTTCCAAGACGGATTGATGTAGCTATATTGATTGTAAACTGGTACTATAAAAACCTCTTCAGTCCGATTGGCTTTGAGCAAGTCTTCCACGCACCAAAAGCCCATATGAGCGACACCTGGTTCTAGAGGGCTGACAATTTCACTGTGTCCGTTAGTTCCTCCTTCAGGTGCGACAGAAATGGGAATTTTACCATTAGCAAATAAATCTCGTGCTGTCTTCATCCCAACTCTATCCAATCGCTTACCTCTATGGATTGGTAAGCCTCCCAATCCGGAAAACAGCCAACCCAACCAATTCCCCGCCCATAAAGTCATTCCCCTCTCGTAAATAAAGTGAGAGTGGATTGGATATTGCAGCGAAATCCCTTTTTGACGAGCAATTTCCGGTACGGCTTTGGATACTAGATGAAACATACATAAAGGATCGTCCACTTCAGGATGGCGAAAGGCAATTAAAAAGCGGATTGTCCCAGCTTGAAATTGTTGGTACAGTTTGGTTAACACCTCAACATTTGCAGTTTCAACTTGGGCGATACCAGTTGGTAACCAGGGTCGCAACCTTAAGCGCAGCACAACGGGTAAAATCACTTGCATCATAGAGCGTACAAGTGGATTGTAGTGCGGTGGAATAAACTTTAGTGGTGGTTGAGCAAGTTGAATGGGATGGGGCAAAATAGCTCTCCTGGTTATCTTCCAAAAGATATAAATATAAGGATATAGTTTTAAATTAGATCTGCTTTATTTAGTAAAATCTTTTATCCTTTATACTTCATACTGTATCAAAAAATTAGTGCTAAAACAGAAGAAGGATAAAAGATAAAGTGTGAAGGATGAAGTGGGTCTCTACACTGTATCCGAAATAGACCATCTTTATCTAGTAGAAATTATTTATCCTTTATACTTCATATTTTTTAGAGGTTATCTTGCTAACATCATCTACTCAACTTCCCTTACACGGGAAGCGAATTCTCGTCACTGCACCTCGGAACTACGCTTTGAGATTATCTAACCAGCTTGTGAACCAAGGTGCTTTACCATTGCTCATGCCAACTATAGAAACTTGTCCCTTAGAAAATTTTACTCAATTAGATATAGCATTACAAAAAATCGAGCAATTTGATTGGATTGCTTTTACTAGTAGAAATGGAATTGAGGCATTTTTCCAACGTTTGGATGAGTTACAAATCAACCCTTTGGTATTGGCAAAGTGCCGTTTGTGTGCCATAGGCATAGATTCGGAAAAATTAGCTGCTTTCGGGGTTAAGGTTGATATAGTTCCAAAAGAACCCAGTCCAGCAGGAATTGTTGCTGAGTTAGCTCAAATTCCTAATATTGCTAAACAAACCGTCCTTGTACCTGTTCCTGAAGTTTTGGACGTACCAGAACCGAATGTAGTTCCCAATTTTATTGCAGGGTTGAAACAGTTGGGAATGAATGTGACTCGCGTTCCAACTTACATGACTCGCTGTCTGGAAAAAACTGTTTATGAGGTTGAATTAGGTTTGATTCGGCAGGGTAAAATAGACGCGATCGCTTTTAGCAGTACTGCTGAAATTATGGGTTTTTTAAAAATGTTTCCTTCAAAAAGTGATTATGAAAATTGTGTTATAGCTTGTTTTGGACCTTACACAGCAGCTAATGCCAAAAAATTAGGATTGGAGGTGTCTATCGTTTCTCAAGATTATAGTTCTTTTGCAGGGTTTACGGATGCGATCGCATTGTTTTTGAATCGAGAAAATAAAATATAAAGTCTACAGCAATCCTATCTAATTTATAAATAACTAGTAGGGTGGGCAATGCCCACCACCAAGTTTTTTATCCAGTTTTAAAAGTCCTGGGCGAATATAATTCGCTACTATACAAAGAAAGTCCGCCTACGCGGACTAGTATAGCAATCCTATTTGATTTATAAAATACCCGTAGGGTGGGCATTGCGCACCACTGAAGCTTTTGTGCGGCATAGCCCTACCTACAGTACTTAAAATTGTTTATAAATAATTTAGGATTGCTATATATTAACTAGCACTAGAAACACTGTTGGTTTCTTGTACAACTTCTGTTGCTTGAATATTTAGTGGAAGATGTACGACATGAACTGAACAAGGAGCATGGTGAAGAACATAATTACTGACGCTACCAAGAAAGAATTCCGTTAAACCAGAACGACCTCGACGACCAAGGACGATTAAGTCAGCATTCCAATTACGAGCTAAATTGCAAATGACTCGACCTGGACTGCCAAAATTTTGTGTAAATTCAGTGTTGATACTTACTGTATTTGCTTGAGCGCAGAGCGAGCGCAACATTTTTATACTATCTTGTTCAAACTCATTCCACTGCTGTTGGTAAAATTCTAAAGCTCGAACTGATACTCCTGACGAGTAATCAAAAGTGGAAAACATGGGCAGTTCTGGGCTGTCCTTTTCTTCTGCCGATAAAACATGCAGCAGCATTAAACTAGCACCAGTCAACTGTGCTAGGGTTAACCCTCGTTCAAAAATTTGTTTGTGACTTTCAGAACGATCTAATGCAACTAAAATCTTTTTAAACATATCAACCCCCAGGAATTCAATTAGGAAATTATACTATCTCCAAAATTGTTAGGTATGTTAAAACTCATGAAAAAATCACATTTTAACAGATGGAGAGTTAAACTTTTGTACGAGTGAAGGTAATAGCTAATCGCCAATAACGAATGATTGTTAAAAACGAAGGCTATGATTTATATTTTTGAGTTTAATCAAAACTTGTGAGGAACTTGTGAGCCAATATGGTTCAGTAAGATAAGAATTCTTTAACTTGCACCGCCTCAGTCAAACCAACTCTTGTGGGACGGGCGTCCTCGCCCGTTCTCGAAAAGCAAATTAAAAGCTAATTCTCCTAAATAATATTGGAATTACCTTTATAGCAATTCCCACTTTTGTAAGGTACAGGATATTGAACTAACCGCAGCCTGTAGCTGATGGACGCAGATAAATTTCTACCTCATATATACTTATGTATTTTTACTCTAAAACGAGTCGCACTGTTTCAATCCCTAATAGGGAGTAAGTGAAATTGCAATAGTTTACACAGAGCAACAAAAACTAAAACAGCAAGCTTTCAATCCCTAATAGGGAGTAAGTGAAATTGCAAGTTTAATAGGCTGTTCTTTACAACATAACGTTACACGTTTCAATCCCTATTAGGGAGTAAGTGAAATTGCAACCAGTTTTTTTTATTTCTGTTACAGGCTTATCATCAGAAGTTTCAATCCCTATTAGGGAGTAAGTGAAATTGCAACGTATTTGGAGACTAAGTTTGCTA
This sequence comes from Scytonema hankhaensis NUACC26, assembly GCF_045865695.1. Classification (NCBI taxonomy): domain Bacteria; kingdom Bacillati; phylum Cyanobacteriota; class Cyanophyceae; order Nostocales; family Scytonemataceae; genus Scytonema; species Scytonema hankhaensis. The sequence continues at coordinate 34,433 of NZ_BAACAP010000191.1, read as the reverse complement.
ACTTATGCTTATGTTTCAATCCCTATTAGGGAGTAAGTGAAATTGCAACTTGCAAGCGCTGGGAGGTTTAGCGTTTGAGCAAGTTTCAATCCCTATTAGGGAGTAAGTGAAATTGCAACCTAATTTAGCCTTTGCGAAAGTTGGCAGCTTGGTGGTTTCAATCCCTATTAGGGAGTAAGTGAAATTGCAACTTTTGCTCCTGTTGAGCGTATTTCTTGGGATCTGTGTTTCAATCCCTATTAGGGAGTAAGTGAAATTGCAACAGTTGTAAATAGATATTTAGAACCGTGGATGACAGGTTTCAATCCCTATTAGGGAGTAAGTGAAATTGCAACGACATTGCAGTTCTGCGATCGCGCTATGCTGCCTCTGGTTTCAATCCCTATTAGGGAGTAATACCAATTTAATATGAAGCTGCATAGAAAAGAGCTTCTAAAATAAAGTTATAGGAGGAAACAGACATTACCTGCTCAAGTGTCAGTTGATTGAATATTTCCTGGATGCGATAGCGTAAGCGCTAACGGCTGAAGCCGTATCGCGTAAATTTTGTATTGAAGAGAACAGTTCATTTTTGAGTGGTTTTTTCAGAAATTGCCAAAGCCTTTCGATTGGATTGAGTTCGGGTGAATGGGGTGGTTGAAGCAGAGGGATAATATTTTCCGGCCAACGAATCGCAGAACTAGTATGAGCAGAGGCTTGGTCAATCTGTAAAATTGCATAATCAGAGCCTAACTGCTGGGATAACCAGTCCAAGAACTGTTGAAAATATTCGCCATTAAGTTTTGGATATTCATGCTGGAAATGCTTTCCTGTTAAAGGTTCAATTGCACCATAAATCCAAAAATTTTCCCGTTCCCATTTAACCTCGACAGTGGGTTTGATTCCTGAAGCCGTAATCACTTTTCCTGTTAGAGTTTTCAGCCCAACCCTAGTTTCATCCTGACATAGGTAGTGGACACACGAACCTTGTGCTAAAAGTGTTTCCAGACTTAGTAGAATTGCACCGAGTTTTTTTTAAACTCAGATATCAGTTTTTCGTCCTGCTTGTAGCTTTGTGGGCGTGGTACTTTTAGTTTTGCACCAAATCTATATCGAACCCATGCATAAACTGTTCCATATTCAATATCAAGCCCATGTTCTTGTTTTAACCATTCTACGATGGCACCGTAACTACTAAATCCTTCTCCTGTTTCCAACTTGTGTTTAAGCGCGGCGATCGCATCATCACTGATTTTTCGACTTGCCCCTGGTGCCTTCTTGATTTCCAATAAGCTCGAAAGTCCGCCCAAACGGTATTGCTGTAACCATCTTGTGACTGTTGAAGTATCTCTAGCCAAGCGTTTCCCTATTTCCTGTTGTTCCTTTACCTGCCCACTCTTTAACCACCACAACATCTGTAGTTTTTCTTTTTGGCTTCCCACGGTGGCTGTCTGTAGGCGTTTTTTCAGTTCCTCTTCGCTCTGTGTAATCTCAATCCTAAACGGGCGGCTCATAAAGACTTAAATTTATGAAGTTTGCAACTCCTCTATTATATGCAGCTTCATATTAAATTGGTATGATGAGGATGCTATATGGGATAGCGCATTTTCTGATATTTTCAGCAGCCTTGTAATATCCAGCGATCGCAAAAAGTTGTTCCAAAGTGGAGGCGTAATTCGTCCTGGTGAAACAGTTTATCCATTTAGGACAACCAATCCACCTGGTAGTCGGGTTAGGTTTACGGCAGAGCTCATATTTGCCAGTGTTCCTGAATCAAGTTCCATCTTCGGGTTACTGGTTTTTGCTTTACTGGGTGGTGCTGCAATGTTTACAAAAGTTTCCAAGAAGGTCTAGAACCATACTATATTCTGAACCATCCTATATTCTGAACCATACTATATTCTTGTAAAAGTTCTTGGTTCTTGTGGTACGGGCGTCCCCGCCCGTATACAATAGACATCTCCACAATAGAAGCTTTCTATGATAAAAGAATATAAAATAAGCTTTTTACCAAAAAAACATGAGTGACGTATTAGATTACATTAAAAGCAACCCTCAAGAAACACAACGATTGGTTGGTCTAAAATATGAGCAGTTAGAACAACTCATCTCCGAAGCGATCGCCTTACATAATAAAAAGCAACAGGACATCGAAGCCTCGAAAGTTAGAATCATAAATAAAGGGGGTGGTCGTAAGGTAAAGTTACCAATTGAGGAGCAAATTCTCTTAACTTTGATATACCTAAGACACTTCACAACATTTCAATTATTAGGTATCCAGTTTGGAGTTAGTGAATCAACCGCAAATGATACATTTAACTACTGGTTTCCAGTCCTACAAGAACTCTTGCCATCAAGTTTAATTGAACAGGTAAAAAAAAACGCAAGTGATTATGAGATAGTTCAAGAAGTTTTAACCGAGTATGAACTAATAGTAGATAGCTGTGAACAGGCTAGGGAAAGACCTGGGGAGTATAAAGAGCAGAAAAAGTATTATTCAGGTAAGAAGAAAAACCATACTTTTAAAAACCAAATTATTGTTTTGCCTGAGGGTCAAGATATTGTTGATGTAATCGCGGGAGAACCTGGACCAAAAAGTGATATAACTTTATTTCGCTCAAGTAATAATGGATTTAATCCTCATCAAAAATTTAAAGGAGATAAAGGTTATGAAGGAGAACCATCAATTAATACTTCCATGAAAAAGCCGCGAAGCTCTCCGGATAGAGTACTCTATCCGGAAGACTTCGCGAAAAAAGGAGAGTTAACACCGTCACAAAAAGAGCAAAACAAAGAACTAGCGTCTGAACGAATATTTGTCGAACATTTGATTCGTGTAATTAAGATATTTAGAATTGCTTCAGAAAGATTTAGATTAAATTAAAGTAAATACGAAAAAATAATTATGACGATATGTGGACTGGTAAGATTCCGAATAGGAGCCTTAGTTTTATAAATATAAGATAGCGGGATTTTTCCCTCATCAAAATTAGTGTGCATGGATACTTATTTTCACCTTATTATCAACAGAAACTGTCTCAAACCCTGATTTTAGCGTTGAGAGTGGCTGATATTTGCAATTGGCGATCGCTGATTGAAAGCCAGTGATAGAAGGGTATTAGCATTTTTCGGAGATGTCTAATCTCTATATGATGAAGGTTTAATTAGTTTTGATTTTCAAATAGGTTCTTGGCAATGCGATCTTGCTAGGGTGAAGATATTAGCAATTACCGAAGATGTTGTGGAGTTTATGGCAAGGCAATTGCAGAAACTGCCAATGACCACTCAGACGGTTTTGAAACTAGCAGCATGCATTGGTAACTCTTTTGATTTAGCAACTCTAGCAATTGTATATGAGAAATTGCAAGCTGAGGCTGCAACCGATTTATGGAAGGCTTTGCAGGAAGGATTGGTGATTCCCACAACTGAAGTTTATAAGTTTTATCAAGAAGAGGGATTGGGGACTGGGGACTGGGGATTTGGAATTGAGGAGGCTTTCCATTCGCCAATCCCCAGTACCCAATCGCCAACATACAAATTCCTTCACGATCGCGTACAGCAAGCAGCATATTCTTTAATTCCTGAAGACGAAAAGCAAGCGACTCACTTAAAAATTGGACAACTGTTGTTAAGCAATATACCAAAATCTCAACAAGAGGAGAAAATTTTTGAAATTGTTAATCAATTAAATTATGGTGTAGAATTAATTCTTCAGCAAACCGAACGAGATAATTTAGCGTCATTAAATCTGATAGCTGGGCGAAAAGCAAAAACTGCCACTGCTTACACAACGGCTTTAAAATACTTGACGACTGCAAAACAACTTCTAGCAAGCGATCGTTGGGAAAATAATTACGACCTAACACTTATGTTGTATCAGGAAGCAGGAGAGACAGCATATTTAGCTGGCGACTTTGAACAAATGATGCAATTAGTAGATGTTGTCTTAAAAAAAGCTTCTTTACTGCTAGATCGAGTCAAAGTATATGAAGTAAAAATACTGGCTTTGGGAGCGCAAAATAAAGCTAGGGAAGCCGTTAACACGGCATTAATTGTTCTCAAAATGCTAGGACAAGAATTGCCATTAAATCCCAACACGTCTGATATCCAGCAAGCAATGTCAGAAACAACATTAAATCTGAGTGGAAGGCGTGTTGAAGATTTAATAGCTCTGCCAGAAATGACAAATGCTAATCTCTTAGCAGCTATGCGGATTCTATCGCTTGTCATTACATTTTCCTATCAAGCTGTGCCTGAATTGTTTCCACTTATTTTGTTTAAACAAGTCAATTTATCACTGCAATATGGCAATGCTCCTTTATCAGCTTTCGCATATGTTGCTTATGGGTTGACACTTTGCGGTGTTATGGGAGATATTGAGCAAGGATATCAATTTGGCAAACTTGCTTTAAATTTATTGGTTAAGTTTAATGCAAAAGAAGTGAAAGGCAAGGTTCTTCAAACATTTAATGCACTCATCAGGCATTGGAAAGAGCATACTAAGGAAATATTATCACCTTTGTTAGAAGCTTATTCTGCTGCATTAGAAACAGGTGACTTAGAATTTGCAGCCCTTTCTCTTAAAGTTTATTCTTACTCTTCATATTTCATTGGTAAAGAACTCACTCTACTAGAAACAGAAATAGCAACTTACAGTCATGCCATTAGTCAACTTAAACAAGAAATGCCATTAGCTTGGACTTCCATCTTTCGACAGATTGTCCTAAATTTACTTGGGAAAGTTGACAATCCATGTGACTTGCTTGGTGAAGCTTATGATGAGGAAAAAATGCTGCCGCTTCTCCAAAAAGCTAACGATCGCGTTGGACTTTTATTCTTATTTTTCAGCAAACTTCATCTGTGTTATTTATTTGGAGAGTTCCAGCAAGCCTTAGAATATGCAACGTTAGCAGAAAAGTCTTTAGATGGCGGGATAGGACAAATAGTCACTGTGCTCATTTATTTTTATGATTCTCTGTCTCGGCTTGCAGTATACTCAAAATCTTTAGAACAGGAACAAAAGATTATTCTTGACAAGGTGCGGATTGCTCAAGAAAAATTGCAACAATGGGCGTATCATGCCCCAATGAATTATTTGCACAAATTCTATCTAGTTGAAGCAGAAATATATCGAGTGCTCGATCAAAAATCTGAAGCTATAGAGATGTACGATCGCGCTATCTCTCTAGCAAAGGAAAATGAATACCTGAATGAAGAAGCACTTGCTTGGGAATTGGCTGCTAAGTTTTATCTAGATTGGGGAAAACAAAAAATTGCCCAAGACTATATTATCAATGCTTATTACTGCTACACTCGCTGGAGTGCAAAAGCAAAAGTTGGTGACTTAGAAAAACGCTATCCTCATTTACTTAATGCTATTCTACAACCGGAAAAAATTCTTCTAAGTCCTAGCAATACAGTGGCAGTTTCTGGTGGGACTACTTCACTTGTATCTATATCTAGCACCAGTGTTTCAGAAATACTAGATTTGACAAGTGTTATCAAAGCGTCACAAACTCTTTCTAGCGAAATTGAACTGGACAAGTTACTTGATAAATTAATGCAAGTAGTGATGGAAAATGCAGGTGCAAAAAAATGTGCTCTCATTTTACCTTATGAAGATAAGTTAGCAATCGAGGCGATCGCGACTATCTCAGAATCCCCCATTATTCTACAATCCATTCCTGTAGAGTCTTCTTTAGAAGTTCCTCGTAACCTCATTTACTATGTCAAAAATACTTTCAAAACTTTAGTCATTGATGATGCTGTATCTGAAACTTATTCTATTACAGATTCCTACTTAAATCAATACCAGCCCAAGAGTGTACTGTGTACGCCTATTCTCCACCAAGGAAAGTTAATTGGTATTTTGTACGTAGAAAATTCTCTGACTGCTGGAGCATTCACCAACGAGCGCTTGCAAGTACTAAACCTTCTCATTGCTCAAGTAGCGATCTCTTTAGAAAACGCTCGTCTCTATCAAAAATCGCAAGAACTCTATCAACAAATGCAAACCTATGCCCAACAGCTAGAACATTCTCTTGCTGACCTCAAGCAAATGCAACTCCAACTGATACAAAGTGAGAAAATGTCTGCTTTGGGTAATTTAGTGGCAGGTGTAGCACACGAAATTAACAATCCTCTAGGATTTATTTTTAGTAATTTACAACCAACACAAGAATATATCCGCGATTTATTTCACATAATCGATCTTTACCAGCAAAAAGTTCCTATTCCAGATACCGATCTTTTAGAAGAAATTGAAGCTATTGATTTAGAATATCTCCGCTCTGATTTTCCCAAACTAATCGATTCATTCAAACTAGGTGCTAGCCGCATTCGTAATATTAGTAACAGCTTGAGAGTTTTTTCTCGCGCCGATACAGATACAAAAGTTCTCTTCAATCTTCATGAAGGAATTGATTCTACTCTTTTGATTCTCAAACATCGTTTAAAAGCTAATGAAAATCGACCAGAAATTAATATTATTAAAAAATATGGTAATTTACCATTATTAAGTTGTTTTCCCGGACAACTCAATCAAGTTTTTATGAATATATTAGCAAATGCTATTGATGCGATAGAAGAGTTATCGGAAAGAAAAGGATTGCTTGAAATTTGTACTTCACTAAGTACAGATAATAAAAGTGCGATCGTTCGTATTAAAGATAATGGTGTGGGAATACCAGAAGAATTAAAATCAAAAATTTTCGAGCATCTATTTACTACAAAAACTGTAGGTAAAGGTACGGGATTGGGATTATCAATTGCTCATCAAATTGTTGTTGAAAAGCACCAGGGAGTTTTGGAAGTCAATTCAATCCCAGGAGAGGGTTCAGAATTTATCATTACTCTTCCTATATCAGTAAGTTTACTCAATTTACCGATTTCTTAAGAAGTCGGGGATCTATAGCAATCCTATCTGATTTGTGAACAAATCTCAGTACTGTAGGGTGGGCATTGCCCACCGGTAATATCATATGTGCGGCATAGCCCTACCTACGTGTATTTCAAAAATCTGCGGAGGAGTCCTATAACAGCCCCTCATAATTACAATTAAATGAATTCTTCTTATTAGGGTTGAATTCTACAGTCAAATAAGTAAAAATACCATTTTTTTTATAATGTATAAATTTCTCTTGCAGTTTGTGTCAAAATAAAGTTTGGGATGAGGTAAACAGCAATTTATATGAAAGATGGGAATCGAGGGTGTCTCTTGCCAGGACAGGGAGAAATGAGAGCACTTATGCGTGCATTTGATTGGGCAAGTACACCTGTTGGTCCCATTGAAAAATGGTCGCAAAGCTTAAAAAGTAATGTTAAAACTCTCCTGGCATCACGGTATCCAATGGTGCTTATTTGGGGTTCCCATTTTATTCAGTTCTACAATGACGCTTATTCCAAACTAATTGGGGACAAACACCCATCTGCTTTAGGTACTGATATTAGAATTACCCTAGCAGAAGCATGGGACACTCTCGGTCCGATGATTGATGAGGTGATGGCAACTGGCGTAGCAAACTGGGTGTCAGCACAAATGCTTGTTCTGGAACGGTCTGGTTATCGTGAAGAATCTTATTTTAGTTTATCTCACGCTCCTGCTGAGGACGATGACGAACAAATTGTTGGTATGTTCTGCGTTTGCAGCGAAGTAACTCAGCAAGTATTGGGTGAGCGGAGATTAAGGTTGCTGCGCGATCTTGCGTCCAAAGCAGGGGAGACGCGGAGTGTGGAAACGACTTGTCGCGATGTAGCAGCAGCAATAGCCGAACATCCCCTTGATGTGCCGTTTGCAGCGATCTACCTTTGTGAAGCAGACGGAAAAACCCTCACTCTCCATGGAAAAGTAGGGTTGCCAGAGGAAGGGATTCTTTTCCCAAACTCCGTAGATTTGACACTATCTGATGATAATAATACACGAGATCTCAAAAAAGCCGCATTTGGTGAAACAGTTCTGATTGAGGGAATAGACAGCTATAGCTTAATACCGGGAGGACCTTGGAACGAGCCAACCCGTACTGCACTTGTAATGCCCATCGCTTCCTCAAGTCAAGCCGCACCTCTTGGGGTTTTGGTTGCTGGAGTCAGCCCCAACCGAGCACTTGATGAGGGTTACAGTTCATTCTACGAACTTTTAGCAGCACAGGTATCTATCGCCGTGCGTAACGCCCAGGCATACGAAGAAGAACGGCGCAGGGCTGAAATGCTTGCCGAACTTGACCGGGCAAAGACCACCTTTTTCTCGAACGTGAGTCATGAATTCCGTACTCCACTCACCCTCATGCTTGGACCTTTGGAAGATGCTTTGCAAGACCCGCACCTTTCCACAAGTCAACGAGAAAGGATTACTGTTGCTCAGCGTAACAGTCAGAGACTGCTAAAACTTGTCAACACGCTTCTTGATTTCTCGCGCATTGAAGCGGAGCGCATACAAGCAGTATACGAACGTACAGATTTGGCAACACTCACTGCGAATCTTGCAAGCGTGTTTCGGTCAGCAATTGAGAAGGCGGGGTTACAGTTTGTTGTTGATTGCCCTCCTTTACCTGAAGAGATCTATGTAGACCGGGATATGTGGGAGAAAATTGTCCTGAATTTACTCTCAAACGCTTTTAAATTCACCCAACAAGGTCAAATCGCGGTTCGTCAGTATGTTCGCGGACAAAATATAGAGCTTTATATTGAAGACACGGGTATTGGTATTCCTGAATCAGAACTGGGAAACGTGTTTAAGCGGTTTCATCGGATTGAGGGAACCCAAGGACGAACTCATGAGGGCACTGGAATTGGTCTTGCACTGGTACAGGAGTTGGTGAAACTTCACGGTGGCAATGTGCGGGTACAAAGTCTTTACGGATCGAGGAGTACTTTCACTGTCTCAATTCCAATTGGCAAGCAACATCTTCCTACAGATAGGATTGGTAGCGATCGCAACATTACCTCTACAAGCAATGATGTATTTGTTGAAGAAGCACTGAGATGGTTGCCGGATGAAGAGAAAGGGGACAAAGAAGCTCTGGGGCAGAATCTCACCATAACTTCTCAATCCCCCCCAGCCCGTATTCTTCTAGCAGATGATAACGCTGATATGCGGGAGTACGTGCGAAAGCTTCTCAGTACAAAATACGAAGTGGTCGCTGTGGCTGACGGCGAAGCTGCGCTTGCTGCGGCATCCGAACAATTACCAGACTTGGTGCTAAGTGATGTCATGATGCCGAAACTTGATGGGTTCGGTCTTTTGAGGCGGCTGCGGGAAGATGAGCGTACCCGTTCTGTACCAATTTTGTTTCTTTCTGCAAGAGCAGGTGAGGAATCGCGTATTGAGGGACTTGATGCGGGAGCAGACGATTATTTGATAAAACCGTTTAGTGCCAGAGAACTCCTAGCACGGGTCAAGGCAACGTTAGAAATGTCTCGGTTGCGCCAGGAAACGGCTCGTTCCAGGATTGAGGTTGAAGCAGCGAAGGAAAGGGCGATCGTTATCGAACGAGTGACGGATGCTTTTTATGGTCTCGATCGCCAGTGGCGCTTTACCTACGTGAATCGGCAATGTGAGAAGTACCTTAAGAAAACACGTGAAGAGTTGCTAGGAAAAGTTGTCTGGGATGTTTTTCCTGTAGCAAAAGGTACAGCTTTTGAGGAGCAATACTACAAAGCCTTGCGCGAGCAAGTGGCAGTGCATTTTGAAGTTTTTTCTCCCTTTTCCATGCAGTGGGTGGAAGTACATGTCTATCCTTCTCAGGACGGGATTTCAGTAAACTTCCGTGATATTACTGAGCGAAAGGAGTTAGAGGAGCGACAGGAAGCACTTTTAGAGAGCGAGCGGGTAGCCCGTGCAGAAGCCGAGCGCATTGGACGCCTCAAGGATGAATTTTTAGCAACCCTTTCCCACGAGCTTAGGACACCGCTCAACGCAATCCTCGGTTGGTCACAGCTTTTGCGTAAAGACAGGATCGGACCTGCGGATATGAAAAAAGGGCTAGAGACTATAGAGAGAAATGCGCGATCGCAAGCACAGATTATTGAAGATCTTCTTGATATGAGCCGAATCATTTCGGGCAAAGTTCGACTTGACATTCAGGAAATGAATCTTACTTCAGTGATTCAATCTGCCATTGAATCTCTCCTTCCCACCGTGCAAGCAAAGGAGATTCGACTGCAAACACTTTTTGATGTCCTTCCCTATCCCATGGCTGGAGACCCAAACAGGTTGCAACAAGTTGTGTGGAATCTCCTCTCCAATGCCATTAAATTTACTCCCAAAGGGGGAAGAGTACGCATATCACTCGAGCAGGTAAACTCTCATGTCGAGCTAACTGTCAGCGATACAGGTCAAGGTATAAAACCCGAGTTTCTACCATACGTTTTTGACCGCTTTCGGCAAGCAGATGGTTCTACCACACGGCAGTTTGGGGGTTTGGGTTTGGGGCTTTCCATTGTCAAGCAACTCGTGGAACTTCATGGAGGAACGGTACGAGGAACAAGCCTAGGAGAAGGGCAAGGTGCTCAATTTACAGTGCTGCTTCCGCTTCCTCAGCGAAAAAGCGATCTGGATGTATGTATAGAAGCATACCACAGCATATCTCCAGATGATACCGATTTACAAAGTTTCACGACAATAGCAAATCGGGAAACTCATCTTAATAGTACAAGGGTTCTTGTAGTGGATGATGAAGTTGATGCTCAAGAATTGGTCAAGAGAATTTTGGAGGAGTGCGGGGCTGATGTCCTAACTGCATCATCAGCAGATGAAGCGCTTGAGTTTGTACAAACCCATAAGCCTCACGTAGTTCTTAGCGATATTGGTATGCCAGGAAAAGATGGGTACGAGCTTATCCGCCAACTACGAGGGCTACCATCAGAAATGGGAGGTGATATTCCAGCAGCTGCAGTCACCGCTTTTGCTCGTTTTGAAGACCGAATTCGTGCCTTGCGCTTGGGATACCAAACGCACATTACTAAGCCGATTGAGCCAGCAGAACTCATTGCGGTGGTGGTGTCTCTTGCAGGACGTTGCCGACTTTAGTTTGTCCTCTAGCTTCCTAATCTAAAATATAAAATTAAGAGCTCGATTATGGCTATAATCTTATGGTTGTAAATTTGGCAATTAGCACAGCACCTTTAGAAAGCGGCGAGCGCTTGACTCGTCAAGAATTTGAGCGTCGCTATATAGCTGCAGAGCACATTCATAAAGCAGAACTCGTTGAAGGAGTTGTTTATGTGGCTTCTCCTGTTCGCGCTACTCGACACGGCAGATCTCATGGGATAATCATGGCTTGGCTGGGAACTTATTGGATTGCAACACCTGGAGTCGATCTGCACGATAATGCCACAGTTCGATTAGATGCGGATAATGAACCGCAACCGGATGCTTTATTGAGAATTGAGCCGGAGGTAGGGGGAAATTCTTCTATTAGTGAAGATGATTATATTGAAGGTGCGCCAGAACTCATTGTAGAAGTAGCAGCAAGCAGTGCTAGTTACGATCTAAATGATAAATTCAATGCTTATCGTCGTAATGGAGTGCGGGAATATATTGTCTGGCAAATGTATGAGAATCGAGTTGATTGGTTTATTCTCTCTGAAGGTAAATATGTCTCTGCTATTCCAGACGAACGCGGCATAATTCGTTCTGAGGTGTTTCCTGGATTATGGCTATCTGTTAATGCACTCCGCCAAGGAAATCGCAAGGAGATAGTAGCAGTTTTGCAGTCTGGTTTGCAAACAACAGAACATCAAGCTTTTGTAGAACGATTGAGTCAATAATTAGTTTGTAGTTACGATGCATACGTATGCATCGCAACTACAAGCCAAATCTAAAAATTTTACCTTTTCTCCCTGCTCAATCTTTCCTTTTTTAAAGCAGCGAGAGGTTCACTCACAGAAGTCACTGCTTCCGGGCGAAATTGTAGTGCGGGATTTTGCACTACTTTCAAAGCTTTTTCCAAGTTTGAGACAATTGTGTCTAATTCTTTTGTCGGTAATCGCTTGAGATCTTGTTGCCATTTGGAACTGATAGTACCCAAAGCATAAGCCGCACTATGACGGACTGTGATATCTGTATCTTGCAAGCGAGTGACTAAGATCGGTACTGCAGGTGTAGAGGCTGTACCAATGCTACCCAAAGTAGAAGCAGCACTGACTCGCATCCAATGATCCTCTTCATCCTGTAACTTTCTGATTAAGGCAGGTACAGCAGGTGCTGCGTCTTTCCCCATAGCGCGTAAACCATGAGAAGCATTGTAGCGTTCCCATGACTTTGTGCTATCTAAACCAGCTATTAAGTGAGGAACATAGGCTTGTTTGCCAATTTTTTGTATGGCTTGGACTGCAGAAGAACGAACAGCTGGATCTTTATCGTCTATTGCTCGCAATATAGCAGGCGCAGCTTCACCAGCATTTGGTCCCATTTGACCGAGAATCATAGCTGCACTAGCACGCACTTGAGGATCGCTGTCCTGCAACGCTGTTATTAAAGCGGGAATAGCAGGTTTACCAATAGTAACCAAATCGCCTATTGCTGCAGGACGTTGTTGGGGATTCTTTAACTGTTCGATATAAGAGCTAATTTGTGTATCACTTTGTGATTGCGCCCAAATGATATTAATGTTTAATAAAGGTGCTGCCAAACAAACTATTGCGATCGCACAGTCTCTCAGTATCAATTTAGTCACCATTTGTAGAAAAAGTATATATCAGTAATTTGCTAGCTCCCCGACAACTTCTGCGGATACCGTTGGCGAATGATGGGTCAGACCCCACACCTCGTTCCCAGGTTCTACCTGGGAATGCCTTACCGGAGGCTCCGCCTCCTGATTAAGTTCGCACGCGAGGCGGAGCCTCGCAGCCTGCGTTCCCAGGCTGAGCCTGGGAACGAGAGACGATCGAGTGAGGGGTGTCACCCCCCATTGACCAGCTGTATCCTTCAAGAAGTCGGGGATCTCAATGGGAATTTTGTCACAAGGCATTTCCCGCATCAAAAATTTGTTGTGCCGTTAAAGTCAATTCGGGAAATGTTGGGGACAGGATACGCTCGTCTCCTCTAAACTGGCTCAGTTGATAAACACCATTAACCAATGAATAAACTGAAATTGTTCTTTGCTTGGGATTACCAATAAATCGCCTACCACCAAGAGCGAGATAGTCTACAATCCAATATTCACCAATACCAAATGCCTCATACTCCTCTAATTTCAAAGCATAATCATCTTCCCAATTGGTTGAAACAACTTCAACTATCAATCGAATAGAATCACTTCGTGTAATGATAGATTCTTTCTTCCAACGAGTTTCATGACTAGAAACTTGTTGCTTATCTAAAACAATTACGTCTGGTTCATAACCACCATTATCTCTTGGTTTAATAACACATTCTTTTGGAATAGAGTAAGGTAATTGCAAACGCTCAATTTCTATAAACAGTTTTCCTGAGAGGAATCCAGCTATATCTGAGTGCGGTCTGGTTGGCTTTGGCATTTCAACAATTATTCCATTATGGAATTCATATTTTTGCTCTGAATTCTCTGGATACCATTCAATAAATTCATCAAAAGTTACTAATTTTGGTAAAGATTGAATCATATTTTTATCTCGTCTATGATTAATAGATTATATGACTATTTTTTTAGTCTTCAATCTTTGAAGATTTTGAAAGAAAATTATTTAGCTCCTCCCGAATTTTCTTTGAAATGTCACCACATTGAAATTCAATTTCCGTTTCCTGTAATTTCCACATAATAATATCTTTCAAAGGAATGTGATAAAAACAATATATTCCTTTCTTATTAATATCATTAATACGCTGTTTCACATCGGGTGATAAACCTGAAATAGTAATAATAATACCAACAAAAATACCTTCTCGTTCTAATGCATCTTTAAAGTATCCAAATTGTTCTGCTTCAGCTTGTTTCTTTCTAATGTAATTGCTCATTCTAAGTCCACCTGCAAGATCTAAGGCAAGAACTTTCATACCTCTGGATGCTAAAAGTAAGGCAGCGTTAGTTGCTATGGTTGTTTTACCAACTCCTCCTTTAGGTGAATTGATAACTAATTTCAACATATTGTTTTACTAGTACGGGTATTGTAAACCATATTCTATCCTCTATTTGTCAAGCTATAGGTTAGTTATAGCTTGACTAGAAGCGGTTGCTCTGACCCAATTCCATACTATGTCAAAACCAAATTATCCCGATGCACTATAGTTTCTGCTCCAACATAACCTAAAATAGTGGGAATTTCACTAGAACGACGCCCGCAAATCTTTTGCAGTTCCCCACTAGTATAGTTGACAAGTCCTCTGGCAATTTCATGACCATTTTTATCGCACAACACTACTGCTTCTTGAGTGTCAAACTCTCCTTCTACTGCCAAAATCCCGGCGGCTAACAATGACTTTCCAGAGGTAGAAATTGCGATCGCAGCCCCTTCATCTAGGTACAATTTTCCTGTAGGAACCAAACCATATGCTATCCAGCGTTTGCGAGCAGAAGTTGGTTCGGGGTGTGCTTCAAAGTGAGTTCCAAAAGATTCACCTTGTAAAATTTTTTCTATATTCCGAGGTTGTCGCCCTTCAGTAATCACGGTACGAACACCAGCTGCTGTTGCAATTCTTGCTGCTGATATTTTGGTCACCATACCACCTGTTCCCCATTGAGAACCTTGACCACCTGTTTGCACTTGTAATTCTGCTAATTCTTTTATATTACTCACTAAAGATATAGGCTGTGCATCAGGTACAAAACGAGGGTCTGCTGAATAAAGTCTATCTACGTCAGTCAGCAAAAAGAGCCAATCAGCTTTTACCAAGCTAGCAACTAAAGCGGAAAGCGTATCATTATCGCCAAATTTTAGCTCTTCGACAGCAACTGTGTCATTTTCATTAACGACAGGAATGACACCCAGTTCTAGTAATTCTTTAAACGTGTTGTATACATTGAGATACCGACTGCGCTGCACTAAGTCACTGCGGGTAAGCAAAACTTGAGCAATTGGTTGTTGCAAACTTGTAAATAAATCGTCGTACACCCGCATTAACCTACCTTGTCCCACAGCTGCTACCGCCTGTTTTAAAGCAATTGATTTGGGACGTTCGGTTAAACCCAACCGCGCACAACCCACGCCTACAGCACCCGAGGACACTAAGATCGTGCGATAGTTTTGTCGTCTCAAATGTGAGAGGGTTTCTGCTAAGGTAGCTATTGTGGAAAGTGCCAGTTGTCCGGTTTCTGGTCGCGTCAGGCTAGAAGTGCCTATTTTAACAACAATTGTTTGAGTCATTGGTCACTGGTCACTGGTCACTGGTTACTGGTCACTGGTCACTGGTCACTGGTTACTGGTCACTATTATAAAGCGTCAGCCCTTCTATTAGTGAAGGCTGACGCTTTACGTTTTATCTGTACTTATTATGGCTGAGGTCTTTATTTTGCTGACCCCTTTGTGATATCTACTTATATTCTCCGATTTCTAAACAAAACCTAGTATTTATAACTATTTCTTTAGATTTACTTTCCTGACTATTTGTCAAGATTTTTAACCCTTCTTTTCTTAGGAGTAATTGAGGCTCCTAAAATTTCTGATGCCCAAACTTCAAAGTTTCGTATCGGATGCGATCGCAAAGCTGCATCTGTGTGTACGATAGGTTCAACCAGTATGGTAAACATTCCCAAGCGATTACCTGCTATTACATCAGTAAATAAGCGATCGCCTACCATTCCGACTCGATTAACGGGTAAATCCATAGCCTTAAGTGCTTCTCTAATCTTACGACGCGATGGTTTAGCAGCACTTGTAAAGTAAGGTAAATCTAGAGAGCGAGCGATTCCTCCTATACGAGCATCGCTGATGTTGTTGCTTACCAACCATAATTTTGCACAAGCACGAATTTCTTTTACCCACTGTTGCAATTCAGGGGAAGCTGACGCCACTCTTATCGGTACTAGCGTTTCATCCACATCTAACACCAGTCCCTGAAGGTCGTATTTCCTGATGATATCTGGTGTGAGGTTTAACACTGAACCCTCTACAATCAAATCGGGCTGCAAGAAATTGTTCCAGCGCATAATTATTTCCAAGTCAGCGATTACCCGCTCTACCTTCTTCTAGCTTGTAAAAGTCAAGCCATAGTCCTAAAGGCAGCTGAGTCAAAACAGGTAACCGCTGCCCCTCTTTACTATCAAACGTTTTCCCTAAACTATGATAGTCTAAAATCCTTATTAAAAATTTAAATTTCTTTCAATTTTTAATTTTGGATTCTAAATTTCATTCGACTTCATTAAATAAGTGTTCCTCCAATAAGGGTTGAACTTTGCGGAACTCTTCTGGGGACAACAATTCGGGGTTGCCATTTTTCGTTATCCGTGCAAAGAACAGCAAGGGGTCTAGAGGAGTATAAATTGCATACTCTTGCTCTTCATGATAAAAATTAGCAAGAAGTTGTAATTGCTCTGGTTCTAGATCGGTTCCTTCGTCTTCAATTTCCAGAGTAAAGAGTTCTGACTCCTCAACGGGTGGCAATTCACCGGAAACTGTTAAAGCATACGCAGTATTTTTTAATGCCAAGTTTTGTTCTGCAAGAACAACTTGGGCTGTTGCAAAAATTTCATCAATTCTTGCTTCATCTTCAACCAAAATAGCTTCTTCTTCCTCATCGTCGCCTTCCCAAGAAAAAATTTCTACAGGTGAGTCAACAGGAAGAAGTAAGACGTATTCTTGCCCATCTACTTCCAAGGAGTGCTCGATATAACAATCGAGGGTTCGTCCTTTTTCGTCGGTTAGAGTGATGGAACCGGCTTGAACATTATCTTCTTCAGAAAATGGCGAGGAAAACATAGCTGAATAGGTGATTTATATTGAAAATGGACTTTCTTATCTTTATTCTTTTAACTGATATTATCAATCAAATAGCTATTAGGATGAATAATCAGTCTTGTAAAGATTACCTTAAATAATTGTATCAATCAACGGCAACCTCTTGATGTTTGGAGTTCGATCGCCTTGCATCCAGCCATTGTTGTAATATAATAGATGCTGCTTTGCGGTCGATGGAGCCTTTATTCCGAGAAGGCGAGCGATTTTCTGCAATCAGCATTTGCTCTGCTTGAAAGGATGTTAACCTTTCATCTATATATTCCATAGGAAGGTTGAGCGCTTTGGCAAGTCTTTTGGCAAATTTTTGCACTTGGCGTGCCTGAAACCCCAAAGAGCCGTCCATTGAATAAGGCAATCCTATAACCAAAACTTGCACTTCGCGAGCGCGAACGATTTGGCGGAGCTTTTCTACGTCTTTCTCAAAGGTGGTGCGCTCAACAGTGACTAACCCTGTGGCAATCAATCCTGTGCGATCGCATCCTGCTACACCAATCCGTTTGCTACCTACATCTAATCCTAGGGCATACACGTACCTTTGGGGAGTAGGGGATTTTGGGATTTCCTGTATCTCCATATCCTCTACTCCCCGTATTTCTTTATCCCCAAGTCCTTCCAAACTCACTCTTCTACTCCTGCTGTGAAGAATCTGTGGTTTCGGGCTGACACGCTTCCATGCTGTTGTTACATGAAAAACTTACATTGTCTTGAGGGGGATTGGGTTGTACTCTTTCTGGTGCTGGTTGCCTTTTTTGTTTTGGTGGCGTCCACGACATTCCACCTGGTATTGGTTTGTGTGCTGGTTGCAAACCCTGTAGCATTTCTGGTAATTGAATTCCCTCTAAGGAGACAAACTTTGATTCCCGTTGCTTGTGCCATACCGAACGAGACATCATCAGGGTATGTTCTGTACGAGTTGCTCCAATGCGTTCGAGATATTCTTCCCTTTCTGGATGGTAGTCTGCTGAGGTTAATTGTAGAGATTGGGGAGGGAAATCTTGAGCTATTCGCGCCAGTTGAGACAGCAGTTCTGGGTACAACCAAGTGTAAGCGGGGTTTACGGTTAGAGTTCCTACGTGGGGCTGCTGTCCTTTGCGATCGAGCCTTACTTGAAAGTAACCGATTGCTGCTTTGCGTTGGGGTTCAAACACGTACCCACTGACAACTTCTGTTTTTGTCAACCATTGCTTCACTGCTTCTGTCAAAGCGCCCGACAGACTTGTTTTAAAATCATCAGCATTGCGATCGAATACTTGCCGCACAATAGGTGGCATGGATGCCGTATCTAATTGATACAGCAGTTGCGCGTCGGCATTGCTAACAGGTAAGAGGTTAGGTAAGTCTGGTTCTGCTTGTGCCAATTCTTGAAGCAACTCTGGTTCAATTTCCCAGTAAGTCATTTGCGCTAAACGTTGAAATCCGTTTCGCCGATAAAGTGCCAATGCGTCTTTGTCATTGACGTTAACTTCCAAAATCCAAGTGCGAGCTTCTAAAATCGACTCAAAGCAATGGCGCAGAAGTTGAGAGCCTATTCCTTGCTTGTCTGTGGCTCGCTCTAAAACCACACGTTCAACCCGCCACGTACTGTGGGTACGGTTAAAGGGCGAGACTTGGATCGTGCCTAATAGCGTGCGTCCCTGTTCCGCAACATAAGCACAAAGACCATACTGTAGGGGGTTGGGAAACCAACTCAAAAACTTCAATAATCCATACCAACGGCGCATCGACTGCATTTGCCGCATAGCATCGCCAGAGCCTTTGGGAGTTTGAGCGGCGAATGACTCTTGAATTAGACGCTCAATACCATCCAGATCCCGGTGCTGGACAGGTCGGATAACAACGCTGAGATTTCGAGAAAGCAAGGAAGTCATTTTCATTCAAGCCGCCATTCAGCTTTTAGTCACTGAAAAGTAAGGAACTGCTGCAATCATATTAGCGGCTTTCCACTTGTTTCTAGTGAACCAAAAGGTTGATTTTACAACAAAAATACTTAAAAACCCGACTTTGTTGAGAATGACTTATCGTCACTTCGACAAAATCTGCTTCTATCTTATTTTATTTTTACCTTATTTAACAAGAAAGGCAGAGGGCAGAAGGCAGAAGGGATAAATCACTTCTGCCTTCTGCCTCCTTACTTCTGCCTTCATGTACTAACTTTGACGAGAAACAAGCTTTTCAAAATGTGCTTGAGTCTGATGGAGGAGTTGCTCCCGGCTATCTTCCATAGTCTGCTTCAGAGATGGAACCAGATTGCGAGCTTGTAGAGTCATGTGAAGTTGTAGGTGGGCAACATATTCACTAAAATCTTCACGTTCTTGTACGGCGATCGCGCTCTTAGTAAAATTTGATTCCATTGCCACTCTGTTCTCCTTACATTTTTATGTCATTGGATTGTTTACATTCTTTATACTTATCATGTTGTTTTGCCTAAACTTCGTACTTCGTAATGAACTTTAATGAATTGGGGAGTAGAGAGTAGAGTGTAGGGAATTTAGAGGAAAAATATCCGCATTGTTCCTGATTTGACAGAAATAAGTCGAAAATCGATGTGTGAGCTTTAACAAAACTTGACTTTTGCCTTTTGTCTTCTGCTTTCTACCGTTTGCTTTATAAGAAAAGTTAACAAACAGGGGGTCTCAAGTTTTTGCAGTATAATTGATTACTCTAAGCTAGAAATAAAAAAGCAGCAGACATTAGGGGTAAAGCCACTGAAAAAATTGCTAAAAGCAAGGTTTGTGTCATACACCAAAAAAATGTAACAACTGTTGCTGATTTATCTTGAAAAAAATGTCAATTCACAACTCCTCTAAAGAAATTATCAGCCGACAAGTCAATTCAGGAACTGCTGTGCGAGGCGTGAAGTTGCAAGCTAGTTATTCAAAACTAGCTCTAAGCCAGAGAATCGTTATGCCATTTCTTCTGGTTTTTTTTAGCATTATGGTGCTTGCAATTATTAACTTTGCTTACTGGTTCAGTAGCAGTCTGGAGCAGCAGATAAGCAGTCATCTTGAGACTTCTACTTTAGCTGTATTGCAAGCAATACACAAAGAAAAACAATTTTTACAATCTTGGACAAAGCTGATAGCTGAGCGAGAAGATGTGCGTACCGCAATTAAGCAAGCGGATACGCAAGCACTTAGGAATTTATTGGTATCAGAAAAAACGATTTTAAATTTAGATTTACTGAAAGTCGTTAACCAAAACGGTGAAGCCCTGTTAAATTTGAAACAACCAGCATTAGACGAGTCATTTTTAGAAGATCGAAAAAGTATTTCCCTCGCACTGAGTGGCTTATTTCCTTCTGATGTCGTTTATGTCTCTCAACAAGAAGGTCAAATAAAATCAGTATTAGTTGGGTTAGCACCTATTAGAGATAAAGAAGAAATTATTGGTGCTATTGAACTAGGTACTGTTATCAAGCAACAACTATTTCAACACGCCGACCCCATGAAAGGCGAACACATAGTTGCTTTCAATACAACTAAATTATCAGTATCCGATAAAGTATCTTTCTCATGTGTCTATGCCTCCACAATACCACCTGCTTGCAAAACGCATTGGCAACCGCCTCCTGTTACTGATGCACCTCAACGTTCTGTGATTGCGGGAGAAGATTACTTAGCGAAAAGTGTTGCGATCGCGGACTTGAGTAATACATCTTTAACAATTACAGTCTTAAAATCCCTTTCCCCCTTAAACAAAACTCTCCAGTTTTTATGGTTGAGGCTATGGGTTTTTTTTATATTAGGCGCATTGATAACAATTTTTGTAGGGAAAAGGATTGCGCGAAGAATTTCCGATCCCTTGCTCGTTGTCACTCAAATTGCACAAAAAGTCACGAAAGAATCAAACTTTGAGCTACAAGCCCCTGTCACCAGTCAAGATGAAGTAGGGATACTAGCAGTTTCGCTCAACAGTCTAATTCGTAAAGTAGCAGAATACACCCAACAGTTAGAACAAGCAAGATTAACTTTAGAAAGACGAGTGCAAGAAAGGACTCAACAGCTCTTACATAAAAATCAGGAATTAAATTTAGCTTACGAGCAATTAAGTGAAGCGTTAAACGAACTACAGCAAACTCAAGCACAATTAATTCAAAAAGAAAAAATGTCCTCCCTCGGTAATATGGTAGCAGGAGTTGCTCATGAAATTAATAATCCTATTAACTTTATCTATGGCAATATAGCTTACGCTAAGGACTATATAGGAGAATTACAAAGATTACTATTACTGTATCAAAAAGAGTATCCTCAACCAACTCCAGCAATTCAAAATCTTATTGAGGAAATTGATTTCATTTTTATTAATGAAGATTTGACTAAACTGATGTCCTCAATAAAAATAGGTGCTCAGCGTATTCGTGACATTATTTTATCATTGAGAAACTTCTCGCGGTTGGATGAAGCTGAAATGAAAACTGTGGATATTCATGAAGGACTTGAAAGCACTTTATTATTTGTCAATCATCAATTTAAAGACGAAATTGAAGTCATTAAAAAATATGGTAACTTACCATCCATTGAATGTTATCCCGCACACTTGAATCAAGTATTTATCAATATTTTAAGTAATGCTATAGATGCTTTAAAAGAATTATTTATTATTAAAAATTCGTCTTTACTACAAAAAGAACAAAGGAGAATCCGTCGAATAGAAATTTGTACAGAAAATGTGACTTTTGATGACTCTGTTGAAGGAATTTGTATTAAAATTAAAGATAACGGTTCTGGAATAGAACCAAAGTTACAAGATAAAATATTCGATCCTTTTTTCACAACAAAAGAAGTAGGAAAAGGTACTGGATTGGGGTTGTGGATTTCCTATCAAATTATTCAGAAGCATAAAGGTAAAATTGAAGTAGATTCTGCTTGGGGAGAAGGAACAACGTTCATTATTACTTTGCCGCTCGTACAATTTGACAATATGTTAGTGGTTAGTGGTTAGTGGTTAGTAGGGTGGGCACTGCCTACCATTCAACTTGAGTAGAAAGGAAGTAGCTACAACAATATATTAGTGGTTAGTAGGGGCGCAAGGCATTGCGCTCCTACATGGTGAGTGATTAGTAGTTAATGGTTAGTAGGGTTGGCACTGCCCACCTACAAAGATCGGTAATTTTAGAGCCCAAAGGGAGTAGTCAGTGTCTGCCCGCAGTAAGCAAGTTTCTTTGAATTATTTTCAATATACTTAGATTTCCAACTTCTATTTGGGAACTATAAACTCGACCCATTCTCTTAACACAAGTATGAGAACTACTACTTGAGCGCTACCCTGGAGGAATTTCGCTTGTGCCATAATGTCATTGAAAAAAATGTGGTTTTGTTACAGTATTTTTACTGAGAATTACTATTTTACAAATACTTATTGTAGTAAGTAAGAATAAAGCTAATTCAAATTTGCATCAGTTTTAAAAAAATTAAGGGTAAACTAGCATGAACGCTTGGCATCAACATGAAACCGATATTCAATCTTTAGAAAGACAAGAAACAATCTTAGTTATTGATGATAGTAAAGTTAATTTAGATTACTTAAATATTACTTTAAGTAATGCAGGTTATAATGTGTTAATCGCAATGGATGGGACAAATGGCATTGAAGAGGCTTACAATAAACCAATAGATTTAATTTTGTTAGATATAATTATTCCAAAAATTGATGGATTTGAAACGTGCCGCATACTTAAATCAAATCCAACAACAAAAGATATTCCTATTATTTTTATGACTGCCCTTTCTGAGACAGGACAAAAAGTCAAAGGACTGAATTTAGGAGCCGTGGACTATATCACTAAACCATTTCAAGAAGAAGAAATATTAGCTAGAATACAAGTCCATTTAAAACTTAGGCGATTGAATCTAGAGTTAGACCAGCAGAAACAGCAACTCGAACATCGAGTAAAAAGTAGAACTGCCGAACTTTCAGAAGCTCTTGACGAACTCAAAAAAGCTCAATTGCAGCTAGTACAAAGTGAAAAGATATCTTCTTTAGGACAGCTTGTTGCTGGTATTGCCCATGAAGTTAATAATCCTTTGGGCTTTATTTTTAGTAACTTACATTATGCCGACCAATATATTGCTGACCTCGTTCAGATCATGAAACTTTATCAAAAACAGTTTCCCAATCCAGGCAGCGAGATAGAAGAAGAAATTGACGCGATTGACTTAAATCATATATTAGAGGATTTGCCCAAGCTTATTTCTTCAATGAAACTTGGTACAGATCGCATTCAAGGAATCATGCAGTCCCTAAGAAACTTCTCGCGTGCAGACGGAGATCGAAAGATAGCTGTTGATATTCACGATGGATTAGAAACAACTCTCATGATTTTACAACACCGTCTCAAGGCTCGACCTAAGCGTCCTGCGATCGAGGTAATTAAAGAGTATGAAAACTTGCCTCCTGTTAAATGCTATCCCGGACAACTCAATCAAGTTTTTATGAATTTATTAACAAATGCTATAGACGCTTTGGAAGAAGGAATGGGAAATAGGGCATGGGGAATAGAATCTACTCCTAATTCCCATTGTCCAAAAATTCGTATTACAACTGAACTTGTTGAAGACACAAAAGTTTTTATCCGGATTGCAGACAATGGACCAGGAATGAGCGAATCCGTACAAAATCAAATATTTAATCCCTTTTTTACAACAAAGGCAGAAGGCAAAGGAACTGGATTAGGTCTTTCAATCAGTCACCAAATTATCACTCAGAAACACAATGGAATATTACAATGTATTTCTTCTTTCGGTCAAGGAACAGAATTTATTATTGAAATTCCACTGGATGCTGATGATGAATAAGTTGATAGTGGTTAGTTGATAGTAGTTAGTTGTTAGTAGGGTGGGCATTGCCTACCACCAACCACTAACCACTAACCACTAACCACTAACCAATCATATTTTTTTCCGGTAACGAAGGGCTACGAATCCTGCTAGCAAGACTGCACCGATTGTACGAGGTTCGGGGACTGTTGCAGGACGGCTAAGGATACTGTCAATCCAGTTTGCGTATGTTGAAACTCTAGTATCGCCACTAAATTCTCCAAAGCTGGAATTTAAAATGTTGTCAATATCAGAACCCGAACACTCCGGGTAAGCATAACACGTACCAAACGATGTGATTCCAGCAATGAGTCCATTGATAAATGTTGGTCCTCCAGAATCACCTGGTGCTGAATTGACTTCATCTAATCCTAGCCCAGTGTCTGAAATGTTGAAGTACATACCAAAGGCGTCGTTAGCTGGTAACCCATTGTCAAAATCATAGGCTAAAACAGCACTAGGTACTGGGAAAGTTGCTAATTGGGGTAGCGTGGATAACATTTCACCTGGAGCATCGTAAATGTTTTTTCCAAGACGTTTCAATCCATCCCATGAAACATCTCCTTCATTACCATGACCAGAATTACCATAACCTACTTTGATGCCTATTTTTCCAAATTCATCTGTTGTGCGATAAATATCATAACGTTCTGCTGTTATGGGCGCTTCCGATGCTAGTTCTACGATCGCAATATCGCCGTTGATAATGCTAAAATCATCAGTCCAGTCTGGATGAATAAAGAGATTTGCGCTTTTTCTGGATGTAGAACCTGTAGGTAGATCGAAAAAAACTTTAATACTATTAGTAATAATATTTTGATTGCCGTCAGTAAAACAATGAGCGGCTGTCAGAATATGTCTTCCTGAAGTTAATAAAGAACCCGAACAACCAAAATTTTCTGTATCAGATTTGATGAGTAAATCTACAACACCATCAAAGCCCATTCCTGGATTGATAACAGCATGTACTGGATTCTCTGCCGTGACATAACGCGGACGTTTTTCATTCTCTAAGGTTCTGAGTTTGCGAAAGGTAGCTGCTTCTGCATTCAATAAACAGCCCCCAAAAGTAGTTGCTAAAGCTACAACTACTGGCACAAGGGCTTTTTGAAATATTTTCATATATGTTTGGCAAAAATTTACCAGTAAACAATTTGGAAAAGAACTTTACTCAACCTTCCCGTTCAAATCGTTGTTCAACACCTAACTATTATTACTGAATAAATATTATGCTGTTCGTTTGAGAAAAAGCTAATAGTAAATACTCGGATATGAACAGACTTAATAAATTTATGAAATAGTATTTTTACGGTTATATGTTTTTTCTTAATACTCAAAATTGTGAAAATAATTATCTGTATTTTTACAATAAAAACATATTTGCTCGTTCAAATTTAAAGTGTTATTAAGCCGAAAACTCATGAAAAAAGTAAGATATAGCAATCCTATCTGAATTGTGAAAGAAATTTAAGTATTGTAGGTAGGGAAGACAGCCCACCACATAGCTTTTAGTTGGCAATGCCCACCCTACATATAATTAAAAAATCAAATAGGAGTGCTATAGAAGAAATAATATTTTGTTTCTTTCTTTAAATATCCTAATTGCAAATAGGGGAATTCACGGATTACTGTTCGTCGATCGCTAGTCACTAGTTACTGTTCAACAGTAATTTCCGAAACTGTAACCAATAGGTAACTTAAAAAAAATTCATGCCATGTAGCAATCCTATCTGATTTATGAAAAAATCTCAGTACTGTAGGTAGGGCTATGCCACACATAAAACTTTTGGTTGGCATTGCCCACCCTACTTCCATAGGTAATCTTAGAAGCGAGAAGGGAGTAACTTCTTTTTGAAGTAGAGGACAGAGTTCGTTAAATTTAATTAAGCTATTAGTTACAAATTTGTTAATAGTGAAGACAGATTGCTAATTTGGGAACGACGATGACAGCGATGGAGACGGAAGCTAAACAGCGCATACAAGAACTGCAACAACTCTTACAAAAGGCGAGTTATGCCTATTACGTCCTCGATTCTCCCATCATGGAGGATGCAGTTTATGACCAGTTGTATCGAGAATTACAACAACTGGAAAATCAACACCCAGACTTGGTGTTACCGGATAGTCCCACTCAACGGGTTGGAGAAAAACCGGCGACTCAGTTTATCTCAGTGCGTCACAACATTCCTCTCTATAGTTTAGAGAATGCTTTTAATATAGATGAGTTAAATAATTGGGAGCAACGCTGGCGGAGACAATCGACCAATACGGGCGCAGTGGATTACGTCTGCGAACTCAAAATAGATGGTTCTGCTTTAGCATTGACTTATGAGAATGGCGTTCTTGTCAGGGGTGCAACCAGAGGAGATGGCACAACGGGGGAAGATATTACTCAAAACGTGCGGACTATTCGCTCGATTCCCTTGCGCCTAAATGCAGACACAAGCCATAGCGCGTCTGAAACATCTGACATAGCAAGTGCTTCTTTACCAGAAAGAATAGAAGTGCGGGGTGAAGCATTTTTACCCCTAGACGTATTTCAAAAAATCAACCAAGAAAGGCAAAAATCTGGTGAAGCTGTATTTGCTAATCCCCGGAATGCAGCGGCGGGAACACTCAGACAATTAGATTCCCGAATTGTCGCGCAACGACGTTTAGATTTCTTTGCTTATACGTTGCATATTCCTGGTAGAGATGATGCCAGCATTGCTAACACTCAGTGGGAAGCACTGGAATTGTTGCAGAAACTGGGATTTCGAGTAAATCCCAACAAGCGCTTGTGTTCTTCTTTAAAAGAAGTTGCACAGTATTACGAACACTGGGACACCGAACGGCTAAACTTACCTTACATGACAGATGGGGTAGTCGTAAAGCTGAATTCTTTCAAACTTCAAGAACAACTTGGGTTTACGCAAAAGTTCCCCCGTTGGGCTGTGGCGCTAAAATATGCTGCCGAAGAAGCACCAACTCGTGTAGAAAATATTTCTGTAAATGTAGGTAGAACTGGGGCGTTGACTCCTCTTGCAGAAATGCGTCCCGTGCAGTTGGCAGGAACTACTGTTTCTCGTGCTACTCTACATAATGCCTCGCGCATTGCTCAATTAGATATCCGCATTGGGGATACTGCGATCGTGCGTAAAGCAGGGGAAATTATCCCAGAAGTTTTGCGAGTTCTTCCAGAACTTCGTCCTGAAGGTACAAAACCCTTTGTCATGCCTACCCATTGTCCTGTTTGCGGTCAACCCGTAGTCCGGGAAATGGATGAAGCGGTGACTCGCTGTGTCAATGCTTCGTGTCCTGCGATTTTGAAAGGAGCAATTGAGCATTGGGTCAGTCGCGATGCTTTGGATATTAGGGGTATGGGTGAAAAGCTAGTGCATCAACTTGTGGATAAAGAAGTTGTGCATTCTGTTGCTAATTTGTATGACTTGACAGAAGAACAGCTATGTGAGTTGGATCGGATGGGGAAAAAGTCCGCACAGAAATTGGTGGAAGCCATAGCCCAATCTAAAAACCAATCTTGGTCTCGCGTGCTTTATGGTTTGGGTATTCGTCATGTTGGAAACGTGACCGCACAAGTTTTGACAGAAAAGTTTGCGACTGTGGAACAGTTGGCTAACGCAACACAAGCGGACATTGAAACGATTCACGGTATTGGTTCGGAAATTGCTCAGTCTATTTATCAGTGGTTCCGTATTGATGCAAATCAAACTTTGATTTCTCGGCTTAGAAATGCTGGATTGCAATTGGAAATATTACCAGATGAAGTTTTACAAAACGATAGCAATCAAAAGTTAGCAGGGAAAACTTTTGTCATTACTGGAACTCTACCAACTTTAAAGCGAGACGAAGCGAAGGAGTTGATTCAAAAAGCTGGGGGAAAAGTTACGGATTCTGTAAGTAAGAAAACTGATTATTTGGTTGTGGGGGAAGATGCAGGTTCTAAGTTGACGAAGGTACAGGAGTTAGGTGTTGCTCAGTTGAGTGAGGAGCAGTTGTTGGCGCTTTTGGAGAGGTGAGGGCAGATGGCGGATGGAAAGATAGTTACCTCTGACTTCTTAGGAACTTCTAAGTAAAAAAATCTCCCAAAATTTTGTGGTGCGAAGAGCAGTGCGTTGCGGGGGTTTCCCCCCAACCCCAAAGGGGACCCCAAAGCCCCCCGTTGAAGCAACTGCGGGGCGTCCTCGCCCGTCCTATGTCAATGGCGGGCGAGGATGCCCATCCCACAAGCTCCAGAATTTATTTTTTGGGAATCCCTTTCTTCTGCCTTCTTAACTATTGACAACGACTTGTGCTAACTGGACAATTCGATGGAATTCAAAGTTTTCTGACAATTGACGTAGTTCTGCTGCCAAAAACTCGTGTTCTGGTGGAATTTGCTCAATGACAAGCCAAACTTTCTCCTCATTACACAAAGATGCAGCCTGCTGTAACTGAGCAATCCAAGCTGCTGGCATAACGGACAAACTTTCAGAGGTTAGTACATTGTTGACAGATAAATCGCTATTTGTTGATGGCGGTTCGCACTCGGCATATAAGTAGGAAATTCCTAGATATTTCGCCATTTGGTCAAACAAGGTTTCTTCTTGAAAGGGTTTGCTGATATAATCATCGCAACCTGAAACTAGAGCAAGGTCGCGATCGCTGTCCGATACATGAGCGGTCAAAGCAATAATCTTCGAGGGTTGGTTGCGATCGTTAGCTGCCTTTTCTTGTTCTCGAATCCATTTTGTTGCTTGGTAACCGTCAAGAACCGGCATTCGCATATCCATCAAAATAAGATGGGGCTGCCATACTTGCCAAAGTGCGATCGCTTCTTGCCCGTTTGTTGCTTCTCGCACATCTAATCCCAAGTCAGTCAACAGTTTGACCAATAGCAAGCGATTTTCTAGCTGGTCATCAACTACAAGAATACGGTATTGCGGTTGAGCGGGAAGCAGCCCGATAACCAAGCGGTTGATTTGTTCTGGTTGCATATCAACACGAGTAGCAAGCAGAACGGGAAGGGTAAATTGGAAAGTCGTACCTTGACCAACTATGCTACTAACTGTAATGTTACCTCCCATCAAACGGGCTAGGTTACGGCTAATGGTTAATCCCAATCCGGTTCCTTCTATTGCTCCTTTTCCAGCTTCCGCTTGAACAAAGGCGTTGAAAATGATATCCAAATCTTTTGCTGGAATACCAATACCCGTGTCTTCTACTTCAAAATTACTCAAGATCATCATAGAATTACACTCAAGAACCTTCGCTTTAAAGGCTTTACTAGTTGGTACGTATTTGCACCACACGTAGATATATTTTCTGACGAATTTTTCCCTATACAAACGGTAGGTGATATTGCTGCCGAACAACAAAACAATAAGGAGGTCAAAATTTTTGTCGATCGCGATTCTGTTGGTAACCAAAGAAATTTTTTAAAAATTGTTGTTAATACGGAAACTGTCTTCAAACGCGAACCTGTTGACTCATCTATTCTTAAAGATGAATTTAAACAAATAATTCCGGCTGGTACTGAACTTGTCCTTACAACTGGCAGACCTGATGGTAGTGGTGCCGTCAGGTTTCCAATGGTTAAGAATCATGTTAGATTTTCTCTTCAAAGTTTAGATATTAAAGGCTTTTCTAGCAATTGGTATGCTTATGAAGAACACGTTGGTATCGATCGCCTTGGTTAAAAATGTTGGATAGGGGATTTAGGGTAATTTAAAAAATTAGAAGGATAAATGAGTAACTTCAAAACACGCCCTAACCTCTATTTTTAGGGTTTCCCCAAATATATCTGTTAAGATTTAAATCTTCAACAATTCCTAACATTAATTGTATATTTTCGAAGTATCCTTTCAAAGGAGTAAAGTTGAACATACTATGAAATAACTTGGGTTCAAAAATATCTTCGGGATACTCTATAGCAATATAAATAGTATTTTCAACAAAAGAAACATAAATGTTCTTTTGTGCTTTCTGCCGAAACTTGACTAACTTTGCCATCAAGTTTGTTGATAGAATGTATCTTGCTTCAACTTGGTCATCTCCATAAACTGTAAACAGCTTAGAAAATTCAGAATCCTCTAGATTAATCAACTCGCTTGTCCCTAAGTTTAAAGTTTTAAGATTTGAGCTTAATTTATTTGGTAAAACAATTGTCTTTCCTTTAATTCTTTTATTAAACTCAGCTCTAAAAAATATACCAGTGAATATCT
This sequence comes from Scytonema hankhaensis NUACC26, assembly GCF_045865695.1. NCBI lineage: Bacteria > Bacillati > Cyanobacteriota > Cyanophyceae > Nostocales > Scytonemataceae > Scytonema > Scytonema hankhaensis. The sequence continues at coordinate 4,567 of NZ_BAACAP010000191.1, read as the reverse complement.
TTTTTCGAGACAATTCATTGATTAACACTTCTTTTTCAAAACGTTTATAATCTATTTTTTTTCCTTGGAAGGTTGTATTTATTATAAATAAGCTAGTTTTTAATAGTCTTAATACTAAAAATAATATATATATTGTGAATGGAATAAAAATTATCAAAAATAACATTAATCTCGCACAAGATATAATTATAGACTCTAATGAATCCATAACTATTAGATTTTCTTCATTTAAACCAAAAAAGTAATTAATATCTATGTATTTAGTCCAGGAGTGATTCACTTCTAATTCAGCATAAATCTCTGAAAAACAAATCAATGTTTCATCAATGTGACCGAAGATACGATTATTTTCTAAAAGTTGATTAGGTTTTATAAAAGTTTGGAAAATTTGACTTTGTATCAAAGCAGCTTTTGTTTGTTCAATTTCTGTAATTGGTATAATATTGGAATATTCTAAAGTTTTGTTTATATTCACAAAATTAAAAATTTTCTCAATGATTTGAGATTTAAAACCACTACCATATGTTTCCATTGCAGAGCTATAAAAAGCAATCCAAATCCAACAAACAAAAAATAAAACAACTAAATAATTAAAAAAAAGTATGATAAATACAGTAGGTATTGATAATTGCAATTTATAAATATTAATATCTAGCCAATACTCTAGTGAATTTAAATGTGACAATATAACAGGAAAAAATAGTACAAAACAAAATAGAGTACCTAAAAAGATAACTCCTCCAATAGCGATCGAGTTGAAAACTTGTATCCTCTTGTCTTCAAAGAATCGTAAATCATTTAATAAGTTTTCCTGACAAAATCTTTTAAATTCAGTTAAGCTTCTTAATTTGAATCGTGCTTCTATATGGTTCTCGGATACCAGAGAAGATTCTTCTTGAGATGTATCTTCGCTCGGAGAAGTTGATTTTTCAAATACTTTTGATATTACTTTTTGATTATTTAACTGTAAAGTAGTTAGAAATTGTTGTCCCCAAATTTGTGTTGTCTTATGCTCGCTATTTGCCATTTGCTGGCATAATGCGATCGCACTCTCTAACTGTCCGTTACCTAGATAGGCTTTCACCAAACATCTTTGGGCTTGAAAATAGTGTTGAGTTTCTAGTTCAACCTTTTGGCAAAATTGCTCTAAGACGTAAACTGCTTCTGCATATTGTTTGAGTTTTAATGCTTCATATCCGCGTGTTAGTAATTGAATATCTTCTGACATATCTATACTTTGATAAAAAGTTATTTACAGATTAAAAAAATTCAAAATTCTACATTGCATCTTTCTCAATCTATAGCTATAAGTACTCTTTTTTACGATAATTTATAAATAAAGCTATTAAGTTGGTGGGAAACATTTCTAACGAATTATTGTAGTCAGTAACAGCACTATTATAAAAACGCCTTGCGGCTGATATCTGCTCTTCAACCTCATTTAAAGATTCCTGCAAGCGGATAAAATGGTAGTTTGCTTTCAAATCTGGATATGCCTCGATCTCAAGCAAAATATTGTTGATTGCTCTTGATACCTGATTTTCTAATTCAATTTTATTATTTACTATTACTTGTTTCGATGCTGCTTTCAATCTTGAACTAGCAATTTCAGTTAAAGTTTCATGCTCGTATTTCATATAACTTTTAACTATTACTATTAACTTAGGAATCAAATCGCTTCTTTTTTTCAACAGTACATAAATACTGCTAAAAGCTTTCTTAACCTGATTTTTTCTAAACACTAGTCTGTTATAGAGCAAAACAACAATACTAGATATTAGTAAAAATGTTAAAAAAAATCCAACTAATAACATTTTTGACATATTGTTTTATTTGTTAACTATAATTTTTTTGATATTTATAGTGAGAATATTAATATGATGGATAATGCCTTATGTACATAAAACTTTTTATAAATTATTTATGTTTCTTCACCTTATATTTTATCAGCAAAAAATATTTTTATAATAGAAAAAATACGGAAGAGTAACTAGGTTTAAAAAAATTTTAATAAATTAGAACTATTAACGAATGGATTTAAAGTTTTGATGAAGATAAGTTTTTTTGCCAACTTGGCGATTTTCTATAGAACTTCAAGGATAGATTAATACAAGAAAATCGTCATGCACATCATTTTTGCAACACCAGATGCCCTAGATTATAAATCTAGGGTTTTGTTTTGGTAAGAAAATGGAGCAGCGCTCGGTAATCATTCAGTTTAGAGATTCACTATTCGCTGTTAATTCGGCAATTTGGCAACTATTGGGCTTAGAAAAAGAATATTGTTTATAACAGATAAGGTCTTGTAAAAAGACCCACAGCATAAGACAAAACCCAATTCCTCTGGCTTATAACCGGAGGTTTTATAGTTAGAATAATTTATTTTAACCTAGATATTAATTGGTATATAGCAATCCTAAATCATTTATAAACAATGTTAGGTACTGTAAGTAGGGCTATGCCGCACAAAAGACTTGGTGGTGGGCAATGCCCACTCTACAATACTACAATACTTAAATTCGCACGAATTATTGATGATTTTTATGTATGAATTTATAAAAATTTTCTAAAAAACAATTAAGAAAAAATAAGTATTCAATTTCTATGGCTTTGAGAGTGTAAAGTGAACTAGGGTTAAGATTTACAGTGAGTAAATCTCCTACCGAGAAAAAACATTGACAGGGTTGTATAATAGATATCTCCGAAAAAGATGTAAGGGCGCAAAGCCGCCGCGCCCCTACCAAGACTTTTGGGTAATACATAATTAATTTCTGGAGATGTCTATTTAATGCATCTTATCCGGAAAATCGTATTTAAGACTGGTATATCTTTGAATTCCGCTACCTTAAGATGGGGCATATGTGGCAAAAAGAAAAAAAAGATAGTTCGACAATTGGTTTATCTTTACTGCTGGCATTAATTCTTACCCCAGTAACAACTCTTTTCGTGTCGAACTTTGTACGGGCGCAATCTTCTGAAGCTTTATCTTCCCCCCTTCCAGAAACTCTGAGCGATCTTAAGGTACGGATTGATGGTTCGGATGGAATGTTAGCAATTAATCAAAAATTGAAACAAGGTTTTGAAAAACGGGTTTCTGGTACAGAAGTAGAGGTGGCTGCTAGTGGAATGGAGGCTGCACTCCAAGCGCTGGAAGCAGGAAATATTGATATAGCTGCAATTGGGCGCGGTTTGACACCTGATGAAAAAGCGCAAGGATTGGAATTAGTTCGCTTGCGGCGCGACAAAATTGCCGTTGTCGTAGGGAAAAATAATCCTTTTAAGGGTAGTCTGACAATTAAGCAGTTTGCCAGAATTATTCGCGGAAGAATGACTAACTGGTCTCGCTTGGGTCGCACTTCAGGTAAAATTCGTTTTATCGATCGCCCTGAATCAAGCGAGATACGCCAAGCTCTAAGCGGATATTCAATCTTTAGATCGAGGGGCTTTACTAGAAGTTCCAACACAATCGAGATAGCTGAAGAGGATACTTCAGAACTGGTGAAGCAATTAGGGATAGATGGTATTAGTTATATCAAAGCAGATTGGGTATCGCAACTGCCCGGAGTACGAGTTGTGCCAATACACGGGACTTTACCAACAGACTCGAAGTATCCTTTTTCACTGCCTTTAGTCTACGTTTACAAGAAAAACCCTAGCTCCCCTGCAAGTCGTTTTCTCGCTTTTGCCAAAACGCCTGAAGGAAAGCAAGTTATAGAAGATGCTAGGAATAGTGGAATTGTAACTGTTAACCAAAGCTTAGAAGCAATGGTTATCAAAAACACAAGTCTCTCAAACCTAACTTCAGTCACGAATAACCCCAATCTTTCACCAAACACCGAGGCGACACCTACACAACCGTCCACAAATGCTGTTACCCCGAAGGATACTTCAGAATCGATTTCTCCCAGTCATCGAGCGTTTGTACCTCCTACCGATAATCGTGAAAATACGCAAGAAACAGCTTCTCTGTTTTGGTTAATGATACCTCTTAGTTTAGGTGGATTAATTTTATGGCGTTCCTATAAAAGACGATCGCGGCAAGATCGGGATTTGCGAGCGATACCAATGGTGTCTCCTAATTCACTCCAAAAACAACCTTCATTACAAAAGGCTGTGTACCCTCCTTTGCCGGATGTTTGGGATGAACTAGCTACTGACGAACAAGAAGAATCTACTCAAGGCACTACTTCGTCTACACCTGTTGAGTGGCAGGAATCGGAAGCAGTTACAGCAGAGAACGTGCAACCATCAACAGAGGTTGTTCGTGATGGAGATGTTCGTGTTTCTGATAGTACCAAAGTTGTTGACGATGAAGATATTCGTGTCTCCGAGCGCACTAAAACTGAGCCAGCAAGTCCAAATGAAGATCTACTAGAGGATGACAAAGCATTAGATTTAGATTGGGAAGCACCAGTGGCAGTTGTGACTCCTTTGTATCCTAAATTCTCAGAGATTGCTGCAATGGTATCAAATTCTGCGGATGAATCAGTAATCAGTGACCAGTGACCCTTACGGGTTCGCCAGTCGCCTACGGCGGGAGACCCGCCTGCAGCGCTGGACTCACCAG